>JAFUMV010000069.1 GCA_017482485.1 Lachnospiraceae bacterium | reverse complement strand
CTAAAAGTATGTGAAAACTAGAGAACCGCCGTGTACCGAACGGTATGCACGGTGGTGTGAGAGGACGACTAATCAACTAATGGTTAGTCTCCTACTCGATTTTTTTGCGTTATTTTCCCTGGAATGACGCCCGCTTACGCATGGTGTGATCCAGAATTTTTTTACGGATACGCAGGGAGGTGGGGGTTACCTCCAAAAGTTCATCTGTATCAATGAAATCCAGTGCCTGTTCCAGACTTAAGATCTTCGGAGGAGACAGGCGCAGCGCTTCATCCGCGCTGGAAGATCTGGTGTTGGTCAGCTTCTTTGTCTTGCAGACATTGACTTCAATGTCCTCGCTTCTTCCGGTCTGACCGATGACCATGCCGGCATACACTTTTTCACCGGGGCCGATGAAGAGGGTGCCGCGTTCCTGTGCGTTGAACAGACCGTAAGTGATGGCTTCGCCCGCTTCAAAAGCGATCAGGGAGCCAAGGCTGCGGTAATGAATATCGCCTTTATAGGGACCATAGCTGTCAAAAAGGGTATTCATGACGCCATTTCCTTTTGTATCAGTTAAAAATTCACCTCTGTAGCCGATCAGACCACGGGAAGGAATCAAAAACTCCAGACGGGTAGTGCCGCCGTTGCCGGGAGTCATATTCACCAGTTCCCCTTTTCTCTGACCCAGTTTTTCAATGACATTTCCGGCAAATTCTTCGGGAACATCGATGAATACCTGCTCGATAGGCTCCAGTTTATGTCCTTTTTCATCATAGTGATATAAAACTTCGGCTTTGCTGACTGCAAATTCATAGCCTTCACGGCGCATATTTTCAATCAGGACGGACAGATGCAGCTCACCGCGGCCGGAAACCTTGAAGCTGTCGGTGGAGTCTGTTTCTTCCACGCGCAGGGATACATCTGTGTTTAATTCTCTGAAAAGTCTGTCGCGCAGATGACGGCTGGTGATATATTTACCTTCCTTTCCGGCGAGAGGAGAGTCGTTTACCATAAAATGCATGGCAATGGTGGGCTCTGAAATCTTCTGGAAAGGAATCGGAACTACATTTTCGGGTGAGCAGAGAGTATCGCCAATGTGCAGGTCTGCGATGCCGGAGATGGCAACGATGGAACCGATGCCTGCCTCTTTGACTTCTACCTTATTTAAACCGTCAAATTCGTAAAGCTTGCTGACTCTGACTTTTTTCTGCTTGTCGGGATCGTGATGGTTGACGATGACCACTTCCTGATTGACGGAAATTTTGCCGTTGTCCACTTTGCCGACGCCGATACGGCCCACATATTCATTGTAGTCGATGGTGCTGATCAAAAGCTGAGTGCCTACATCGGGATCGCCTTCGGGGGCGGGAATATAGTCGATGATGGTGTCAAAAAGAGGCTTCATATCCTTGTTTTTCACCGTAATGTTCGTGGTTGCGCTGCCGTTTTTGGCGGAAGCGAACACGAAAGGGCAATCCAGCTGTTCATCGTTGGCATCCAGTTCCAGGAAAAGTTCCAGAACATCATCAACCACAGCCAGAGGACGGGCCTCGGGACGGTCGATTTTGTTGATGCAGACGATAACGGGAAGCTGCAGTTCCAACGCTTTTCTCAAAACAAAACGGGTCTGGGGCATGGGGCCTTCAAAGGCATCCACCACCAGGATTACGCCGTTTACCATTTTTAAAACACGTTCCACTTCTCCGCCGAAGTCGGCATGTCCGGGGGTATCAATAATATTGATTTTTACGCCGTTGTACATAACAGCGGTATTTTTGGCAAGAATGGTGATGCCGCGTTCACGTTCGATGGCATTTGAGTCCATGACACGTTCTGCGACTTCCTGATTTTCACGGAAAACGCCGCTCTGCTTCAACAGCTCATCCACCAGAGTGGTTTTGCCGTGGTCAACGTGAGCGATAATGGCTACGTTTCTCACATCTTCTCTTTTCTGATTCATAATTTTGCTCCTCATATGCGGCAGGCATGCCAAATACATGATGCGCGGGGCGAAAGGGCCCCATCAAAAAATACATTCAAATCCTGCCGGGATTTTCAATTTTCCACTTCAAAACGGTTCAAGTATAGCACCGCATTTTAAACGATGCAACCCAAAATACGCAAAATTATACTTCTTTCGACCCAAAAACGTGTATTTGGAAACATATTTTATCTCATATGTCGAATGGGGGAAAATCCTGCGCTGCCATAGCGGTCTATTTTTTAGAATATACCCATAAAATGGTAATACATGACAGGAGATAGAAAAATAAAGAACTATTTCCGGAAAAAATTCTTGGTTCAAGAAGGGAGAACTTAAAAATGACAGATAAGGTAATTGAAAACAATCAGGTGGTAATCATGGGAAAGATTGTGAGCGGATTCACATTCAGCCATGAAATTTTCGGAGAGGGATTTTATATGGTGGACGTGGAAGTGGCCCGCTTAAGCGAATCCTATGACATCATTCCAATTATGGTATCTGAGAGACTGATCGATGTGGAGGAGGATTATCAGGGAGAATATGTGAGCATTTCGGGACAGTTTCGTTCCTATAACCGCCATGAGGAGCGGAAAAACAAACTGATTCTTTCCGTTTTTGCAAGGGAAATCGAATTCATAGATGAACTGGAGGAAAGCTCCAAGACCAATCAGATTTATCTGGACGGATATATCTGCAAAGAACCTGTTTACCGAAAAACGCCGCTGGGCAGAGAAATCGCCGACGTGCTGCTGGCTGTAAACCGCCCTTATGGTAAATCCGATTATATTCCCTGTATCTGCTGGGGCAGAAACGCCCGCTATGCAGGCAGCTTTGAGGTGGGCTCCCACTGTGCAGTCTGGGGAAGAATCCAGAGCAGAGAGTATATGAAAAAGCTTTCCGAAGATCAGCTGGAAAAAAGAATTGCCTATGAAGTATCTGTCAGCAAGCTGGAGCTCGTGGAGGAGTAGCAGCAAAGTGATTGATCACTTCGTCACTGTCCCCCAAAAAGAGGGTCGGCTTACGTAAAATCCGGTCGACTTGCGCGTTTTTTCATATTGTGATAAAATGTGACTAAATAAGTAACCCGAAGTGGGATTTTGTTTTGACCAAAGACCGGCGGTTACATCTTCATTTCATATTTTTATGATTTATGCACAGGATAAACTCTGCGGGAAGGCGGTTCCAAATGGGAAAGATTCAGATTTATGCGGGAAAAGGACATGGAAAGTCTCCGGCGGGACTTGGAGAAGCCATGATGGCGGCTGCAGCCGGTAAGCATGTGGTAATTATTCAGTTCCTGAAGGGAAAGGGAATTACCGAATCCGGATTTGAGCGGCGGTTGGAGCCGGAACTGAAGATCTTCCGGTTTGAAAAGTCGGACTGTGATTTCTGTAAGCTGCCGGAAGAAAAGCAGAAAGAAGAGTGCCGTAATATTAAGAACGGGCTTAATTTTGCACGCAAGGTGCTGATGACTGGGGAATGTGATCTTCTGGTGTTGGATGAGGTGCTCGGACTGATCGACAACGGAATCATTGAAGAACAGGAGCTCAAAACGGTGCTCGCTGCTGCGGGAGAGGACACGAATATTGTGCTGACCGGAATCAGCTTAAACGATTCCATCGGAGAGATGGCAGACATGATTTCCTGCATAGAGCGGATCAAATAATGGGAACTGCGGATGCAGCCATGCAGATTACTGCATGGCTGTTACTTTCATGCAATCGAAAAGACATTATCGCACTGACGAGCGAAGGTTCCTCCGATAACATGAAAAAGGCGGGGATGCATACTTGTGTTTTTTTTATAATCAGTTCACTGCAGCGTGCAAAAGCGCGTTGACATTGAACTTTCAGAATGTTATGATTATCCTGACTTAAACAGTTACAAGAAATTTATGAAAGCTGTCCCATGGACAGTGATGAGGAGGCACATATGGCAATTTTTACAGGTGCGGGAGTAGCAATCGTCACTCCTTTTCATGAAGATGGTTCTGTAGATTATGAGAAATTCGGAGAAGTGATCGAATACCAGATCGCGAATAAGACTGATGCGATCATTGTTTGCGGCACAACAGGTGAAGCTTCTACTTTAACCCATGAGGAGCATCTGGAAGTAATCCGCTACTGTGTAGAGAAGGTTAACCATAGAATTCCGGTGATTGCGGGAACCGGTTCCAACTGCACAGAAACAGCAATTTATCTGTCCACAGAGGCAGAAAAGAGCGGTGTGGATGCACTGCTTTTGGTAACACCTTATTATAACAAGGCAACTCAGAAGGGATTATATCTGCATTTTAAGGCGGTTGCAGATGCTGTTAAGATCCCTGTTATTCTTTACAATATTCCCGGTCGTGCGGGCGTTGCCCTGCAGCCTGAGACAATTGTCAGCCTGTGCAAGGATGTGGATAATATCGTGGGTGTCAAGGACGCTACAGGCAACATCAGCCAGACTGCTCATCTGATGCAGATCGCTGACGGAAATGTTGATCTTTATTCCGGCGAAGACGGCATTATTGTACCGATGCTTTCTCTGGGCGGAAAAGGTGTTATTTCCGTGCTTTCAAACGTAGCACCCAGCCAGACACATGAGATTTGTCAGCGTTTCTTTGACGGTGATGTGGCAGGCAGCTGTGCACTTCAGTTAAAGGCACTTCCTCTGGTGGACGCACTCTTCTGTGAAGTGAATCCGATTCCGGTGAAGAAGGGCGTAGAGCTGATGGGACTTTGCGGCGGCACACTGCGCATGCCTCTGACAGAGATGGAACCCGAACATGCAGCAAGACTGGAAAAAGAAATGAAGGCCTTCGGGGTATTATAAATCAGGAATTTCTTGCAGGCTGGGATTGGTTTTCCCAGCCTGTTTTATACCGCACATGAAATGGAGAAAATATATGATAAAAGTAATTATGCATGGATGCAACGGCAAAATGGGCCAGGTGATCACGAAGCTCATTGCAGAGGATGAGAACATTGAAATCGCAGCAGGTGTGGATGTGAGTGACCACATTCAGAACACTTATCCGGTATATAAAAGTCTGGCAGATTGTCAGGTGGAAGCAGATGCAGTCATTGATTTTGCTTCTGCCAAGGCTGTGGATGGCCTGCTGGATTTTTGCGTGGAAAAACAGATTCCCTGTGTGCTGTGTACTACCGGCTTAAGTGAAGAGCAGCTTGAACATGTAAAAGAAGCGTCTAAGAAGGTGGCAGTGCTTCGTTCTGCCAATATGTCTATGGGAATTAACCTGTTGATGAAGCTGTTAAAGGAGGCATCTCCCGTGCTGGCGGCAGCAGGCTTCGATATTGAAATTGTGGAAAAACATCATAACCAGAAGGTGGATGCGCCCAGCGGCACTGCCATCGCTCTGGCAGATGCCATCAATGAAGCAGCCGCAGAGCCTTACGAATATGTATATGACAGAAGCAGCCGCAGAGAAAAGCGCCCCGGCAACGAAATCGGAATTTCCGCAGTCCGCGGCGGCACCATTGTGGGCGATCACGATGTGATTTTTGCAGGAACGGATGAAGTGATCACTTTCTCTCATACTGCTTATTCCAAGGCTGTTTTCGGCAAGGGGGCAATTCAGGCGGCCAAGTATCTGGCAGGCAAACCGGCAGGCCTGTACAGCATGAGCGGTGTCATTGAAGGGAAATAAGATAAAGGGTTTTCGATTAAAGGGGTATTGTATGGAAGAGCTGGAATATGAATATTATCTGAAAAGCCTGTCCAAGCAGTTTCCGACCATTGCGGATGCTGCTACGGAAATCATCAATATGCAGGCTATCATGAGTTTGCCCAAAGGAACGGAGCACTTTCTGACAGACATCCACGGGGAGTGGGAGCAGTTTAACCATGTTTTAAAGAACGGTTCGGGGTCTGTCAAACGCAAAATTGATGAGGAATTCGGCAATACGCTGAGTACGAAGGACAAGCGCAGTCTGGCGACGCTTGTATATTATCCGAAGGAAAAGCTTGAGATCGTCATGCAGGAGGAAACGGATCAGGAGCAGTTGGAAGACTGGTATAAGATCACCATTCACCGCCTGGTACAGGTGACAAAGCGTGTAGCTTCCAAATATACCAGATCCAAGGTACGTAAGGCGCTGCCCAAGGATTTTTCCTATGTGATAGAAGAACTGATCACGGAAAAGGAAGAAATTCAGGATAAGGAGCTTTACTATAACGAAATTATTCATACGATTATCCGGATTGGACGTGCGCCGGAATGTATCATTGCGCTGTGTAATCTGATTCAGCGTCTGGTTGTGGATCATCTGCACATTGTCGGCGATATTTATGATCGAGGTGAAGGACCTCATATCATCATGGATACACTGAGCCAGTATCATTCTGTGGATATCCAGTGGGGAAATCATGATGTGGTGTGGATGGGCGCCGCCGCAGGGCAGCTTGCCTGCATCGCGTCTGTCATCCGCGTTTCCGCCCGCTACGGCAATCTGGATATTCTGGAAGAGGGATATGGCATCAATCTGATTCCCCTGGCGACTTTTGCCATGAAGACGTATGAGAACACAGACTGCAGTCTTTTTTCCATCAAATACGGCAAAGGGTATGACACAAAAGATCTGCCGCTGGATATGAAAATGCACAAGGCCATTGCCATGATTCAGTTCAAACTGGAAGGACAGCTGGTGATGCAGCATCCTGAATTTGAAATGGATGACAGACTGCTTTTGGATAAGATTGATTATGAAAAGGGAACCGTGCGTATCGGCGGTAAGGACTATCCCATGCGGGATATGGACTTCCCGACAGTAGATCCGAAGGATCCCTATCGTCTGACACCGGAGGAGGAGCAGGTGGTGGACCGTCTGCGCCATGCCTTTGTGCACTGCGAAAAGCTGCAGCGCCATGTGCGTTTTTTATTTTCAAAGGGAAGTCTTTATAAAGTACATAATTCCAATCTGCTCTATCACGGCTGCGTGCCCATGGATGAGGAAGGCAACTTCAAGGAAGTGAATGTCTATGGCAAAAAATACAGTGGAAAAGCCCTTTACGATGTGCTGGAAACTTATGCACGCAAGGGCTATTATTCTAAAAATGAAGAGGAGAGACAGAAAGGCCGGGATATTCTCTGGTATATCTGGACCGGCCCGAATTCGCCTGTTTTTGGAAAAGATAAAATGGGAACCTTTGAGCGCTATTTTGTATCAGAAAAGGAAACCCAGAAGGAGACCAAGAATTCCTACTATAAGCTGCTGGACCGGGAGGATGTGGTCAATAAGATTCTGCGGGAGTTTGGCCTGAACGAGGAAAGTTCTCATATCATAAACGGACATGTTCCTGTAGAGCTCAAAAAAGGGGATTCCCCCATCAGGTGCGGCGGAAAGCTTCTGATCATTGACGGTGGATTTTCAAGAGCTTATCAGGGAAAAACCGGAATTGCCGGATATACTCTGGTGGCCAATTCCCACGGTATGAATCTGATCGCTCACAAGCCTTTCGAATCCGCAGAAGCGGCAGTGCGGGAAGAGCAGGATATCGTATCCGATTCCATCATTGTGGAAACGGCCGCGCACAGGCTGCTGGTTTCCGATACGGATATCGGCGCGGAATTAAAACAGAGCATCGCCCATCTGGAACAGCTGCTGGAAGCTTATATGGATGGTACCCTGATTGAGAAGGGCCTCTGAATAAAAAAGAGATAAAAACGGCAAAGCCTGATGCGCTTTGCCGTTTATTATGAGTAGCCCCTTTAGGTTTATACTCCATTATTTTGTTTTTTTGGCTGTTTCGGTTGTTTTGTGAGTCTCAGCTGTTTTATTATTTGTGGTCTTATTTTCTGTCACATTTGCTGTTCTGTTTGTTTCAGTGGTGTTTTTGACAGTGGTTCCATCGGTGACATCTTTGATGCCATTTCCGATATCATCGGCAATTCTGCCTACCGCATTCCCGGCATCATCAATCACTTCACCAACGGCATTTCCCGTATCACTGATAATGTTGTCTCCGGTATGCTCTACACCGTTTCCCTCGATGGTTCCCACATGGTTATCGGATACATAATCTGTCACGCCATTGTGTGTGGTCCCGTTTCCGTCAGTAACGGTGGTACCGGTTGTGGTATCGTTGGCTACGGTTCCGTTGTTCACCCCTGCTTCATTGACAACTCCGTTTCCGGCAGCTGCATTGTCCGTCACAGTGTTATTCGGGTGATTTGTGGCCGTATTGTTTTCGGCCATGTCCTTCTGCGTCGTATTGTTTGTCCGGGTGCCGCATCCGCAGCCGGTTGCCATTATCAATACAGTCATCAGAAGGCAAAGAGAAAAAATTTTGCCAGACTTTTTCATTTTTTCACACTCCTTTTTTATAATTAGAATCTGATACTGCTGCAGCCCTTATGGCCTTTTGGGCGATAAAAGCTATGATATGATTCCGAGGCTAGTATGTGAATTTTCATTGCATTAAATACAGCTTTTTAGTAGAATAGATATATTAGGAATAAATACCTGATGATAACTGTTTTGGATAATCCTGGAAAAATCAGGGTATGAATCGTTTAAAACGGAGGATATTATGGAATTAAGACCGTGTATTGATATTCATAATGGAAGAGTGAAGCAGCTTGTGGGCGGCAGTGTGCAGGATCAGGGAGACAGAGCCAGTGAAAATTATGTTTCCGGCGAGAATTCTGCCTGGTATGCCAGAAAGTTTGCGGAAAAAAATCTCAAGAACGGTCATGTGATTTTGTTAAATGGAAAAGACAGCCCCTACTATGAGGAAACGAAGCGTCAGGCGCTGGAGGCCCTGCGCACCTATCCGGGCGGCCTGCAGGTGGGCGGAGGCATCACGGCCGACAACGCTCAGGAATACCTGGATGCCGGTGCCTCTCACGTCATTGTCACCTCTTATGTTTTTCAGAACGGAACGATTTCTTTTGAAAATCTGTACAGACTGGTGGAAAAGGTGGGCCGCAATAAACTTGTGCTGGATTTAAGCTGCCGGAAAAAGGAGGGTCTGTATTATATTGTGACGGATCGCTGGCAGAAATATACAAAGGTGGCGCTGTCACCGGACATTTTGACAATGCTGGCTTCTTTTTGTGATGAATTTCTGATTCATGGTGTGGATGTGGAAGGAAAACAAAGCGGAATAGAGGAGGAGCTGATCGATCTGCTTGGCAGATGGAATCAGATTCCCATCACCTATGCAGGCGGAATCCGCTCTTTTGAAGATATAGATAAAATCCGGAAAGCCGGAAATGATCGGATACATATCACCATCGGAAGTGCACTGGATATTTATGGCGGAAAGCTTTCCTTTGAGGAAGCGGTACGTTATACGCAGAAGTCCTGAGATGGTCTGTAAAAATTGATAATAGTGGGTATTCTACGGACAATTGCAGGGCAGATGCTGTTCATTGCGACTATCTGGTAGCATAAAGGAGGACATTTTTTCAGATATGAAAAGATTCCATGATGAGCATGGGAATGATAGGGATGTGTAACATTAACATGCTGTACTTCTTTGTTGCGGTTTGCGTCTGTATTTTTATTGCAGATGATTTCAGAAGCGGTTACGCAAAAAATTTATTCGCCGTGCGTGCAAAGAAAAGCGATTATGTGATTTCCAAAACGCTGGTTGGGATTGTCAGCGGAGTGCTTATATTTCTTGCATTTTTCGTCGGTGCGATGGTCGGCGGTGCCATTTCAGGGCTGCCTTTTGACATGGGAACAGCAGGCGTAAGCGGAATTGTGATGTGTATGGTGTCAAAGCTGCTGTTAGTTGGAGCATTTGTTGCAATCTACGTAACTTTGAGTGTTGCGGCGAAACAAAAGCTACAGATATCCCTGGTGGGTTCCCTTTGTATAGGCATGTTATTTTTCATGATGGTGCCTATGCTGACACCACTGGATTCTACGATCATGAATGTTGTGTTATGTTTGGTGGGCAGTTTATTGTTCAGCGCAGGATTTGGAGCAATCAGCAATAAGGTTTTAGGAAAGACCGGTTTAGTATAATATCCATAAACTTCTATGCGGACACAGAAAGTTCACAAAATTATTAGCACTCGCTATTGACGAGTGCTAATAATGGTGCTATAACATAATCAGAAACAGGAGAAAGAAAGAACCAAGGGTTCAGGTTTCTTCCTAAACATCCCCGGTTTCAATAATTATTTTGAAAAAGGAGCGATGACTTATGATGACACCTAGTATTTTTGGAGAGAACTTATTTGATGATTTCTTTGATGATTTCTTTAATTTCCCTGCATTTGATGACAGAGAAATGCAGAAAGCACAGAAGAAGCTGTACGGACGTCATGCGGCAAACATGATGAAGACAGATGTACAGGAGCACGATGATCATTATGAAGTAGATATTGATCTGCCCGGATTTAAGAAAGATGAACTTTCACTGGAGCTGAAGGACGGATATCTGGTAATCAATGCAGCAAAAGGACTTGACAAAGACGAGAAGGAAAAGAAAACGGGCAAGTTTGTTCGCCGTGAACGTTATGCAGGCAGCATGAGCAGATCTTTCTATGTTGGCGAAGATGTGAAACAGGAAGACATTCATGCAAAGTACGAAAACGGGGTATTGAAACTGTCCATTCCAATAGCGGAGGACAGAAAGCCTCAGGTAGATGAGAAAAAATACATTGCCAGTGAGGGATAAGGGAATCTCTTCCTATAAATAATCATGCAGGTGGGTCTTCACAATTGTGGGGACCTGCCTTTTTTTGCGTCAGTGTGATGGCAACACGGGTTGGGACGTGTTGCCTTCTGCACACCGATGCTACCAATATCGGATTGACAAAAATGTCTACAGTATGTAGTTTTATAATTAAGGGCTATGGTTGCATTGGAATAAATAAGGAGAACGATATGGAACAACTGCTTATCGTAGAGGATGATAAAGGACTGAATCAGGGATTGTGCAAGGCACTGAAAACCGAGGCGCGACAGCTCATCTCCTGCCAGAACTTAAGAACAGCGAGAGAACAGTTACTTTGCGGCAGAGTATCACTGGTTCTGCTGGACATAAATCTGCCCGATGGCAGTGGCCTTGATCTGCTGCGGGAAATAAAAGAAGCTGCCCCTGATCTTCCTGTCATATTACTGACCGCAAACGATACGGATATGGATATTGTAGACGGGCTGGAACAGGGAGCCGATGATTATATAACCAAGCCTTTTTCGCTGTCTGTTTTGCGCGCAAGGGTCAATACGCAGCTGAGAAAATGTACGATTTCCCAAAAAGACGAAACAATTCACATCGATCATTTCAGTTTTGACTTTACAAATATGATATTCTGCGCTGATGGTGGAAAAATTGAGCTGAGCAAGACGGAGCAAAAGCTGCTGCATCTTCTGGTGAAAAATCGCGGCACAGTAATGAGCCGGAGCGATCTTGTAGACCGCATCTGGACGGATGGCGCAGAATATGTGGACGAAAATGCCATTTCTGTTACGGTCAAGCGTCTGCGTGATAAGCTGGGCGCGCAGGAATATATCAGAACCGTATATGGAATCGGCTATAGCTGGGTGAAAAAAGATGAATAATGCAGGATGGATTTTCGGATTGCTGTGCTTTCTGGCAGCAGCAATTATTGTTTTCTGGAATCGCAGGCGAACAAGAAAGATCATGAAAAATATAGAGCGGATGCTGGATACTGCGATGGACGGCTCATTTACCGAGACCATTTTTGATGAAAGTGAGATGTCTGCGCTGGAGACCAGGTTCGCCCACTATCTTTCTGCATCTGAGGTTTCTTCCCGAAACGCAGCGCTGGAAAAGGATAAAATCAAATCCCTGATTACTGACATCTCCCACCAGACCAAAACACCCATAGCCAATTTGCTGCTGTACAGTGAACTTCTGATGGAAGAGGATCTTCCTGCATCGGCAAAGGCAAATGTGGAAGCGCTGCATCATCAATCAGAAAAACTTCGTTTCCTGATCGATTCCCTTGTAAAACTGTCCCGGCTGGAAAACGGCATCGTAACATTCGCAGCACAGCATGCAGCATTGTATCCAATGCTGGAAAACATTGCTGCGCAGTATTCTGACCGGGCCGACAGGAAGGGGTTGATGCTGAAGCTGAATGACACAGATGTTACTGCTGTCTTTGATCCCAAATGGACAACGGAAGCCCTGGCAAATATCGTGGACAATGCCATTAAATATACCGAAAGCGGAACCATCACAATTTCCGTTACAAGCTATGAAATGTTTGCCAAAATCGATATCTCAGATGACGGCATCGGCATTCCTGAAAGCGAACAGGCAAAGATTTTCTCCCGGTTTTACCGTTCAGAGAAGGTGAAAGACCGGGAGGGCGTTGGAATCGGTCTTTACTTAGCACGTCAAATCATATCCGGGGAAGGCGGCTATATCAAGGTCGCTTCCATACCCGCAAAAGGAAGTACATTTTCTGTATACCTTCCCAAATGACAGCAATTCTTTCAAAACTGTTAGAATTCGTTTTCCATCGGAAAGAATGTGGAAAGGATTCTATGCGATAATCTGTATGTATCAAAGAAAGCGTTTATACACTGATGCTGATTTCTTTGCATACATACAGATTTTTTCATGGAGGTACTCAATATGGAGATTTTACAGGCGAAAGACCTGAAGAAAGTTTATGGTACCGGAGAAAATGCGGTTCATGCGTTGGATGGTGTCAGTTTGAGCGTGGAAAAGGGCGAGTTTGCGGCGATTGTGGGCACATCCGGTTCCGGCAAGTCCACTCTGCTGCATATGCTTGGCGGACTGGATCGGCCCACTGCCGGCACGGTTATTGTGGATGGACAGGAGATTTTTTCCTTAAAGGAAGAAGCCCTTACCATTTTCCGCCGCCGAAAAATCGGTTTTGTGTTTCAGGCATACAACCTCGTTCCGGTACTGAATGTCTATGAAAATATCGTGCTTCCTGTTGAACTGGACGGCGGACAGGTCAAAAAGGACTTTGTGCAGCAGATTGTGCAGACGCTGGGACTGGATGGACGTTTGGACGCGCTGCCCAATCAGCTGTCCGGCGGTCAGCAGCAGCGTGTGGCAATCGCCCGTGCATTGGCTGCTGCTCCTGCGATCATCCTTGCTGACGAACCAACCGGCAATCTGGATTCCAAAACCAGCCAGGATGTGCTGAGCCTTTTAAAAGTAACCAGTCAGAAGTTTGCTCAAACCATCGTGATGATTACCCACAACGAAGAGATCGCACAAATGGCAGACCGCATTATCCGCATCGAAGATGGCCGGATCGTCACCAATCGTTAACGGGAGGCGGCGAAGATGAATGTTAAAAATAAAAAATGTATCCGAAGACTTAGCTGGCGTTCTTTGTGGGCATCCCGCAAGCGTAATATCATTGCAGTCATTGCGATCGCTCTGACAGCAGTATTGTTCACCTCTCTGTTTACGGTGGTAATGTCAATCAATTCCAGCTATGAGATGTACTCTTTTCGTCAGATCGGCGGTTACTGCCACGGTACTTTTAAGGAAGTGACGGAAGAACAGGCACAGGCGATTGCTTCCCATTCCGGGGTAAAAGCCGTTGGCAAGCGCACCAATATCGGCTATATGGACAGCGGTGTCTTCGCAAAAGTTCCTGCCGAAGTCAGTTTCATGGACGAAAACTGCGCTGAATGGAGTTTTGCAAAACCTACTACCGGACATAATCCGCACAGCAGTAATGAAATTACCATGGACACAGAGGCTCTGAAACTTTTGGGCATCGAACCGGAGCTGGGTGCTGAAATTACGCTGACTTATACTGTCGGAGATAAGAACCAGACTGCCTATGAGAAAACCGGGACATTTACTCTGGTGGGATGGTGGGAATACGATGATATCAGCCCTGTTCACTACATCAACATCAGCGAAGAATACGCATCCTCCATTGAAGCCGAAGGCATTTCCAGGGGCATGGAGCCTTTCCGAACGGATTTGAATGTGATGATGGCATCCGGCATGGATATCCGGGGGCAGATGGAACAGGTAGATCTGGACTTGGGTTATTCCTGGGATGAAACGGGGAAAGGGGAGCTTGTCCGCATTGGTGTCAACTGGGGCTATACTTCTTCTCAGCTGGGCGAAAGCATGGATGTAACCACAGCGGCTGCTGTCGCTGCGTTTCTTGCGCTGGTAATCTTTACCGGGTATCTGATCATCTACAACATTTTCCAGATCTCCGTTACCGGGGATATTCGCTTCTACGGCTTATTGAAAACCATCGGTGTTACACCCCGACAGCTGCGGCGCATGATACGCCAGCAGGCATTGTTCCTGTGGGCTGCAGGCATCCCGATTGGATTGCTGCTGGGATATGGCGTTGGTACAGCCCTGACTCCTGTGGTAATGGCACGAACCAGTTTGGGGGCAGGTATTACCACGATCAGCACATCACCGTTGATTTTTCTTGCTTCTGCTCTGTTTACGCTCATCACCGTTTTGCTGTCCTGCTCCCGCCCGGGTAAGATCGCGGCAAAAGTTTCTCCGGTGGAAGCGACGAAGTACACGGAAGCTGACAAAAATAAAAAGAAGCGTCGTACCACCCGTGGCGCAAAAGTACATCAAATGGCTTTTGCAAATTTGGGACGAAATAAAAGCAAAACCATCCTTGTTGTGATTTCCCTTGCACTTTCCGTGGTACTTCTCAATGTTCTGATTACTTTTACAGGCGGCTTTGATATGGAGAAATATCTGGCGAAGCAGACCTGTGCGGATTTCATCGTCAGCAGTACCGATTATTTCCGCTATTCTTTTCATGCCGAAAACTACATCACCAGGGAGCAGATTGCCGGGATTGCAGCAAACACCGATCAAACTCTGTCCGGCTGCGGTTATACCCTGAGCGGTGCAAAGCCCATCGGCTGGATGACAGAGGACGCATGGCGCATGGATATGGCCCACTACAGTTCTCAGGAGACTGTGGAAACCGCACTTGCCAAACAAACCCGCCGGGACGAATTCATAGCTGCCAACGCTTTGATGGAAGGCTTGGATGAGTCTTTATTGGAAAAGCTGACAGTTGTGGAGGGCGATCTTGCTCCGATGCTTCAGGGAGATACCAATGCAATCGCTATGGTGGTCTATGCAGACGACTATGGTAATGTGGAACATCCGGATTATTACCCGGCAATCGGCGAAACACAGACCATTACCTATGTGGAAGATGCCTGTTATATCGACAGCCGCACAGGTGAAAAGTGCGATGAAAACACCCCCGAGGAATTTCTGGAATACGATATCGCAGAGAGCCATGATGTGGACTATACCCTCTGCGCTTATGTGACCATACCCTATTCCATGAGCTGCCGCTACCGCACAATGGGCTATAATCTCATCCTTCCTGCCGCCAAACTGGCAGCAGACAGCGGGCAGGAAGTCATCCCCATGTTCTGCCTTTTCGACGCTCCTGATGCAGCTGCCGAGGAAGAAGCGGAACGTTACCTTGCCAGCCTGACCGCTGATGACTTGTCCGGGCTGATGTATGAGAGCAAAGCCACCCTCCGGGCAGAATTCGAGAGCTTCCGGAATATGTTCCTCCTGCTGGGCGGCTTGCTCTGCGCCATCATTGGCCTGATCGGTAGCCTCAATTTCTTCAATGCCATTATGACCGGCATCCTGTCCCGCAAGAGAGAATTTGCGGTATTGCAGGCTGTTGGCATGACCGGAAAACAGTTGAAAACGATGCTGATCTGCGAAGGGCTGTTCTATGCGCTTAGCTCTGCCATGGCTGCATTGATTCTTTCTATCATAATGAATCCTTTGATTGGAGATCTGCTGGAAAAAACGTTCTGGTTCTTCAGCGCAGACTTTACCATTTTTTCTGTGTTGATTGCCATTCCGGTATTTGCCCTGTTTGGATGGTTGATTCCTTCCGTCATGTACGGTCAAAGTACGAAACACAGCATTGTGGAGCGATTAAGAGAAGCCGAAGAATAACAAACCTGATCGAACAATTTACTGGCTGTGGGCGTGACACTTTTATTGCTGACTTTTGGAACAGAGAGGTACCGTTTCGGTAACCCTGACATCGGATCAGGAAAAAGTGATAGTATCTGTGGTAGAATTTAGTACATTTTTCTGATATACTTCATTCAATGAAAGAGCGAAATAAATCTTGATAGATAGGAAGCCTGCGAAAAGCGGGCCTGTGTCCTTCTGATTATCAGCAAAACAGTGCACCGGTATAAAGGAGAAAAGTATGAATCGCGCAAAATGGATGTGGAAATACGGAGAATACGAAATTTATCACAATATGCTTCTTCACTCAAGAAGACAGGCCTTCGGTGTGGATTATCCCAGTATGTGGCCTGTAGCTGCTCCTGCACCCTGGGCAGAATTCCAGACAAACTTTTCTAATGAAAAGCCTGGATATCTGAAGCTGACAGCCGTTGGCACAGGTTATGTTGTGATTGATAATGAGCGGTACGGAACAGAGCAAAGGATTGAAGTGCAACCGGGAGAGCATCAGGTCAATGTAAGAATTATCAGTCCAGAGGGACTGGTGTGTGCATATGTGGAAAGCGATGTCTGTCCGTCCGGTGAGGGCTGGTACACGGAAGCTTTGCCAAAGAGGCTTGGGGAAAAAATGGAAAGACAGCCTGTAGGATGTGTGCCGGAATATTTGGATGTCCATACTACACCGGAGGTTTTCCCTTTTTCATATAAGAGATGTGATCCGGTCAGCAAGAAGCAGGTTGAGGGCGGTGTGTTATATGATTTCGGACAGGAAACCTTTGGGCGACTTGGGATTGAGAACTGCTCCGCTGAGGAGATTATGGTATATTACGGAGAATCCCAGGAGGAAGCGCTTGCTATCAAAGAGGCTTATCTTCGGGAAAGTCTTCGGGGCCAAAACATTTATTATCTCAGAAGCAGAGCATTCCGCTATATTTTTATCAAAGGAAATGGTCTGGAGGATATTCGCGTATATTATGATTATGAATATCTTCCGCTGGAGGAAAAGGGAAGCTTTACCTGCGATGATGCTTTGTTGAACGATATTTGGAAGGTCAGCGCACACACGCTGCATTTGAATTCCAGAGAATTTTATCTGGATGGCATAAAGCGTGACAGATGGGTGTGGTCAGGAGACGCTTTCCAGAGTTATATGATCAATAATTATATTCATTTTGATAAGGAAATTGTGCGGAGAACCATTCTGGCTCTTCGTGGGAAGGACCCGGTAGAGGCGCATATTAATACTATTACGGATTATAGCTTATACTGGATTATTTCCATTATGAATTACTATCACTCTTATGGTGATGTGGAATTTTTGAAGTACATATATCCCAAGATGCAGAGCCTGATGGATTTCTGCGAGACGAGACTGAATGAGGACGGTTTTGTGGAAGGCGCAGAGGGTGACTGGGTATTTATTGACTGGAGCGATATTGACAAGGAAGGTGCAGTGTGCGCAGAACAGATTTTGTTATATGCTGCATACAAAGCCCTTGAGGATGTGGCAAAACTGATCGGAAAGCCTTATGAGGAATATAAAGGCAAGGCAGAAACGCTTTTTGCGGACATCAATTCGTATTACTGGAATGAGGAAAAAGGTGCATTTATTGACAGCTACAGTTCCGGCAAAAATCATGTGACGAGACATGCCAATATCTTCGCATTAATGTTTGATTTTGCTACGGAGGAGCAGAAGCAGAGTATCATAGATAATGTATTATTAAACGATGCGATCACTCAGATCACGACCCCATATTTCAAGTTTTTTGAAATGGATGTGCTGTGTAAGATCGGCAGGCTGGAATATGTGACAGGGGCAGTCAGGGATTACTGGGGAGGAATGTTAAAGCTTGGCGCCACCAGTATCTGGGAGGAATATATTCCGGAGCTTACAGGAGCGGAGCACTACGGTATGTATGGCGAGAAATTCGGGAAATCTCTTTGCCATGCCTGGGGTGCCGGTCCGATTTATCTCTTTGGAAGATATTATCTGGGCGTGCATGCTTTTTCAACGGCATATCAGACCTTCCGGGTGGAACCGAAGCTTGGCGGCCTTGGGTCCATTGAAGGAAAGGTGCCGGTAAATGGAGGAACGGTTTGGGTGAAGGCAAATGAAGCTTCTGTGACTGTGAAGTGTGATGTGGCCGGCGGAACGCTGATCTGGAAGGGCAGGGAATATGAGATACTGCCTGATGTAGAGGTCAATATTACAGCATAATACTGCGCATGCCAGGAAGCGTAAAATCGCTGAGCCACTGCTTTGGCAGTTTACCCGGCAGCGCTTTCGGCTGTTCCGGCTCCTCTGCGGAAAGTACTGCCAAAACCCTGCCCTTCAATGATATGTATTCATTTTATTGACATTTGTTTAGGTACCTAATATAATTCGTTTAGTTACCTGAAAGGGGAAGATTATGGAAAATATGGATCTGATCGAGGCGATCGCAAGGCTGTCCCGCATGATGCGCCGCCGCGGCAATGAAAAAGAAACGCTGGAATTATCCCATATGGGCCATCATGTGCTTCGTATCATCAAGGATCATGATGGGATTTGTGCTACCAGGCTCGCTGAACTTGCTGGAGTCCGCCCGGCTTCCATTACGGAGTCGGTGAACCGGCTGGAGAAGCTGGGGTATGTGGTGCGCAGAACGGATGATGAGGATTCCAGGGTGAAGCGAATTTGTATCACTGATAAGACGCGGGAGCATATCGAGGCACATACGAAGGTGAAACAGGAGAGGAATGAAAAAATGCTGTCCTGTCTGACCAAAGAAGAGGCGGACGAATTCCTGGCGATCTGCAACAAACTGTATGCTTTTATGGAAAAGGAAGAATGGTAAGCACAGAAAAGGCAAATATCAATGCGGAAGAAAAGGAGAATAAAATGGAAGAAACAATAGCGAATGTAAATCCGTTGGGAACTGAGAAGATCGGAAAGCTTATGATGCGTTTTGCGATTCCCAGTATTATTTCACTGGTCATAAACTCGCTCTATAACATGGTCGATCAGGTATTCATCGGTCAGGGAGTCGGGTATCTGGGCAATGCGGCGACCAATGTGATCCTGCCGCTCAATACCCTTCATATGGCAATCATGATGATGATCGGTGACGGCGCAGCAGCCTTTATGAGCCTGAATCTGGGAAAAGACAAAGCGGATACAGCAGCCCGCGGCGTGGGCAATGCGGTTACACTGACCGTTGGAATCGGTGTCATTTACGCGATTTTAAGCCTGATTTTTCTTAAGCCCCTGTGCCAGCTTTTCGGCGCGACTGAAAATACTATGCCTTACGCGCTGGAATATGGAAAAATCATTGCAATCGGGTACCTTTTCGTATCCATCGATATCGCCTTTGGCAGTATCATCCGTGCCGATGGCAGGCCCAATACCAGCATGATCGGTCTGTTGATCGGCTGCATCACCAATCTGATCCTGGATCCTTTATTTATTTTTGTATTCAAATGGGGCGTTGCGGGAGCGGCCTGGGCTACGATCATCGGTCAGTTCCTGAATGCAGTTTATTACATCATCTGTATGTTTCGGTTTAAAACCATCCGCCTGAAAAAGGAACATCTTTTCCTGAAAGGAGATCTTTGCAAAAGGATCGCATCCATGGGAACATCCAGTTTCATTCTGCAGGTAGCACTGGTGGCTGTCATGACAACCATGAACAATGTGCTGGTGAAATATGGGGCAGAATCAAAGTATGGTTCGGATATTCCGATGGCTGCCCTGGGGGTGACCATGAAAGTGAGCCAGCTGGTCACCAATGTGGCGGTGGGACTTGCCTCCGGCATTCAGCCCATCTATGGCTATAATTACGGCAGCGGCAGATTTCTGCGGGTAAAAAAACTCTATAAATGGGCGCTTTTGGACAGTACCCTGATCCTGCTTATCGCGCTGGCTGTTTTTCAGATCTTTCCGGAGCCGATCATCAACCTGTTCGGTCAGGAGTCCGATCTGTATATGGAATATGCGGTGAAATGTTTCCGGATCTATCTGTTGGGCTGCTTTATGATCGGTGCGAATGCGGTTACCGGCGTTTTCTTCCAATCCATCGGAAAATCTCTGCAGTCTGCATTGCTTTCCCTTTCCCGGCAGATCGTTTTTCTGGTGCCCGGGCTGATCATTCTGGGTCACTTTACAGGCGTAGAAGGGTTATTGTGGGCCGGACCGATTTCGGATATTCTGGCTGGAGTGATCTCACTGATCACGGTGTTCGTTTATTGGAAAAGTATTTTTTTCGAAAATGCTTCTGAATGCTTCTGACATCAATCATATCTATTTTTATAAAGATTGAGGAACTCGTTTTACAAAAGAATCCGGTCGTTTCCCTGAACGGCCAAAAAGCCCGGAAACCCAATTGCAAGGTTTCCGGGCTTTTACACTCAATGGAGCAGAACACACAAAATCCGAACTCAACGAGTTCGGATTCACATGTTCAAATGGACCCGATGGGATTCGAACCCACGGTCTCTGCGTTGCGAACGCAGCGCTTTCCCAGCTAAGCTACGAGCCCATGTTCTGTCTGGCAGTTTGTGAAAAATGAACGCGGTCACGCTGCGCGCGACCGCTTCTTAAAATGGAAGCAACGGGGCTCGAACCCGTGGCCTCTCGCGTGTGAGGCGAACGCTCATCCCAGCTGAGCTATGCTTCCATGTACTGACAAAAATAATTGTACCACTTTCTGGGAAAGATGCAAGTGAAAATTTAATTTTACAATCAGCTTTTACGGTGATGCCCCTTATCTGCAGCAGGTTGATTTTCCTCTTTGTAAGTATCGATCAGCTTTTCGATAATCAGTTTTTTGACATATACATCAAAGCTGAGCATGCAGATGAAAGAAAACATTTGGAGAAACTTCTGGTTTTCTTCCGGCATATCCGTGAAGGTGTTACCGGCTTTGTGGAATTTGTCGGCAATATCTTTTTTCAGGAATTCAACCTCTCCTTCTTCCAGACTGAAAACCTCATTGTAAATATCCTCCAGCTTAAAGCCGTCCTCCTTTTGGAAAAATTCATCAGTAATGGGCTTTAATATAGTCTGAATGTCGCTGATGGACATGATTCCCTTATAATAGTAAATAAAAATGAGAACCAGAACATGCTCCCGGGAATATTTCTTCTTTACCGGAGGCGGAAGCAGGTCATTCTTGGCATAATTGTTGATCATTGTCTTGGTAAGAATCTTGTCCTCCTGAGGGTTACGGGTCGTATTTTTCAGACGGGTACCCATAAAGGTGGTCACCTGATCCATATATAATTCTATGTCCGGAATCTCTTCTGGCCGGATGTGTTTGACGCGGTCGAGACTGTCCAGAATGCTTTGTAGTATATCATCGTTTTCAAATGTCATGGCCAAAATCTCCTTTCCTGTATTATATAGTATTAAAAACTACATGGCAAGAATTAATTTCGGTGAGTTTTGGGCTTAGGACAGATTAAGTTTCACACTTTACTTTGTGACTTTAGTATGTTAAAATGCAATTATGTTAATCAGATTGGATAAAAAGGTAGTAGTTACCTGTAAGACAATAATGTAAAGGGGTAAAACTGAATGAACAAGAAGATCAAAACAGAAGCGGTGGACCATCTGTTCGAAGCGATTCTGAGTCTGGAGAATAAGGAAGAGTGCTATGCTTTTTTTGAGGATTTGTGTACGGTGAATGAGCTGCTTTCGCTGTCTCAGCGTTTTGAAGTGGCAGCGATGCTCAAGGAAGGGAAAACCTATCTGGATATCGCAGAGAAAACCGGCGCTTCCACAGCCACAATCAGCAGAGTAAACCGCTCTTTAAATTATGGAAATGACGGTTACGAGCTTGTTTTTGCCAGAATTTCGAATAAAGAGTAAGTAAATAACGGAATATTAATTTTTACTTTACTTTTTTTCCTGATTGTGGTATGCTTTCGATGTTGCAAGTAACAACTATTTTTCTTGGAGGTATCTTACATGAACAAAGGTACAGTTAAATGGTTTAACAACCAGAAGGGTTATGGATTCATTTCTGATCAGGCTGGCCATGATGTATTCGTACATTACTCCGGACTGAACATGGAAGGTTTCAAATCTCTGGAAGAAGGCGCTGCTGTAGAGTACGACGTTATCCAGGGTGAAAAAGGACCTCAGGCTGTTAACGTAACAAAATT
The DNA here is from genome assembly GCA_017482485.1 of Lachnospiraceae bacterium. Taxonomy (GTDB): domain Bacteria; phylum Bacillota; class Clostridia; order Lachnospirales; family Lachnospiraceae; genus Gallintestinimicrobium. Next base: position 4,157 of record JAFUMV010000069.1, on the reverse strand, counting down.
ATAAGATTTTTATAATCTTATAGCATCTTATCATAAACCTATGTGCCTGTTCTTTAAATAAAGAATTTTATCGCAGCCGCTTACATAGTGAGCCGCAGCGCTTCTTGGTTTTAATGAATTCGAACTAGCTAAATGATTAAGAGGGAGCAGAGAGACCGGTCAGTGACCGGTCTCTTTGGGTTATATGGGAACATCTTCGGAAAGTATGAATATGATATATCAACGCTGCTGATCGCAGCATGATCGGCAGCAGAACAATTTATATTTCCGGAGGATGATATGAAAAAGAAACTGCTGATTTTTTCAATGTTGGCGGCCTTGCTTGTGAGCGGTCTGACAGCATGCGGCGGCAAGGATGATGCGAAGGAAGATGGCAGTCCGAAGGGGACTGTGAAAGTTACATTGAATGAGGTTGCTCATTCAATTTTTTATGCGCCCATGTACGTGGCGATTGAAGAAGGCTATTTTGCGGAAGAAGGAATCGATCTGGAGCTGGTCACCGGATTTGGAGTTATCCTGTTAGTACAAGACAAAAATTTGATGCCCGAAAGCCCAGTATTTATGCGGGTTTGCGAGATAGGAAGATTTCCCTGACCAGGAAAGAGATTTACATAATTCTTTACAAAAGTATTACAAAAAGTCCACTGAAACCACCTTGTTATCAGAATCCAGATGAATTTCTTCTATAATTCCGTGCCAAAATCCCTGCCGGTGTTCCTGGTCCAGAGAGGCGTAGATCTGCTTCAGATTCCCATGCATCAGCTCCTCGATTTTGGAAAAGTCCCGCTTCGCCGGCAGAGCGCTGCTCTCCGCCAGCGAGCTTTGCAGTTCGTTTTCAAGGCGCTGGTATTCCGCTTCGTAGGCTTCGAAGGTAAGGCGCTCCTTCATATACATGTAGTTGACACGCTCCAGCTCCGCGCGGATCTTCTCCGGCGGGCGGGACTGGCGCTGCAGCTTCTTTTCTTCGGCGATCTTTTCCATCCGGATCCGGTAGTCGGCAAATTCGGAAAACAGGTTTTCCAGAAGATATTCTTCGATCAGATTCTGGCTGACTTTGTGCGTGTAAGAGCAGCAGTTGTCCGTCAATGCGCGGTTGCAGCGGTAATAACAGTATGTCCGTTTTTCGCCGGTCCTGCGGTTGATGATGGAGCTGCAGCCGGTTCCGACAAGTTTCTGGCCGCACAGGGGACAGCGCATCAGTCCGGTGAAAAGATAAATCCGCCCGGAGCGCTGCATCTTGATGTTGCGCTTTGCCGAAGTCTGCACATCGGCCCACTGCTCCTGCGTCAGATAGGCGGGGCAGTAGTTTTCATTGCCCCGGTACTTCCCGATATAGAATTCGCTGGTGAGCATGGTGCGCAGCATGCTGTAGGAAAACTCGATGCCGAAGGTCTCCTGCATGTGGAGGACGGTTTTTTTCTTATTGTGGTGGGTGAGGAAATACCGGAAGAATTCGTCCACCATTGGAGCCTGCGCTTCATCTTTTACGATCCGCTTCCTGCCGTTGTCGTTCTGGATCCGGAAGCCCAGGGGAAGATTTGCATCGCCCCAGACCACACGCCCGTTCGTGATCATATTGTCCACGGTGAAACGGATGCGCTCGCTGGTGGTGTCTACCTCGTTCTGGCCAATCGTCAGCACCAGATTCAGATTCAGACGCCCGTCTCTGGTCTCCATGCTGATGTTCGGTTCCGATGTGGAGATCCAGATGCACTCATGGGCATCCAGAATGTCCTGAACCCTATAGAAATCCGATACCGATCGGAACCACCTGTCCATCCGCCAGAAGAGGATCACGTCCACCTCATCGCGCTTTACCGCCGCTAAAAGCTGGTGGATCGCCTTGCGTTTTTTCAATTCCTTGCGGGCCGTCTGCCCCTCGTCCGCATAAATGCCGACCACCTTCATGCCGTGCTCGTCGGCGTAGTGCTGCAGGTATTCCATCTGCGCCTGCAGGGATTTGCCGTGGACCACCTGCTCCGCGGTCGAAACCCTGATATAGATCGCCGCCCGCTGGATCTTGGGCGGAGCTGTCTGTTCCTGCTTCATGGGATTATCCTCCTTGTACAGTGTATTGGTGCCTGCATGTCCCGGATTCCTCATGCAACGTTGCAAAAAAATATTTTTAGGTGCAAAAAAGACACCTGTACAGGTGCCGGAGATTTGTGGTATAATTCTTCTTGTTGAGGGAAGATTATCACAGGTCTCCGGGCCTGTATAGTTTTCAAGAATTGCTCCGGTTGCCGCCGGAGCTTTTTCTTTGGTGTAAAGTTCCCGCAGAAGCGTGTTCAGTTTTATTCAGATATAAAATACTGGCACTTTTCGTAGTAAGCAGCCTGTTCCTTTTCAAAAAGAGCGACCAATTTATCCGTGATTCCTTTTTCGCGGTATTCTTTCAGCGCTTCGATGTATTCACTTCTGTTCGCATCCTCGACGATCAACGGAGCAATAAAGTGCTGCAGACATTCTCTGAAGATAATGATTCTGCCTGTTCTTCCGTTTCCATCCTGAAAAGGATGGATGCTTTCATATCTGGCATGGAATTCTGCCAAAGTTGCCAAAGTCTTCGGCTGTGAATGGTACCATTCTAAAAGCTTTGTCATTTCATCTTCGACTTTGCTGGGAAGGACGGTTTGGTAGATTCCGATCATATTGGGGCGCTTTTTATAATCTCCGATGGCGTAGCCGTTTGCTCTATCTTCGAATACACCGCTTTTTAATTCATAATGAAATGTTTTTATAAGTTCCTGTGTGAGAGGCTCCTGTATGGTGTCCAGCATCTTATTGAACATCAGGAAATGACCGTTCATTTCCTCAACATCTTTTGCGCGATAATAATCATCTGATTTTGGTAAAATTCCGGTATCAAAGAGGGAAGCGGTCTGTTCTTCTGTCAGGGTACTTCCTTCGATCTTATTGGAATTGTAGGCGAGAAGTCGCTGCGTGTATCCATAAACACCTGATCTGTCAAAACGCTTCCGTTCAATTTGGAAACGTTCGAGTAAGAACTGGATGAATTCTGTTGTCTGGGTATTGTTCATATTCTTCCTTTCTTTTATGGGTTGAAAAATTCCAACCTGTGACATATAATATACTTAATAAGACAGCCGGAAGATAGACGAAACCTATCCGTTCCGGCGGATCACAAAACAGTTACAATAAGTAAGCTGCCCATCCGGCCAAGGAAACAGGGCGGCTTACTTATTTTTCAAATCAAGAATTGCTACGATCAAGAGACCAACGGTCAGTATGACCATAAATTCCTCATATGTACTCATAAGCATCATCCTTTCTGCAAGACTCAGAACGGATGGTATGCCAGCCCTCCCAGCTGCCCGGGTAAGTATATTATGTTGTCAAGGTAAGATGGAATAAAGTTACGATTGTGCGCATTTGTGCATAGCAAAACGTAATTTATTATGATAAGCTAAATATATAAAGGAGAGGAGGGTGTTATGAGGCTGAGGGTTATCGTTATGATGGACATACTGTTGATTCCGTCATGTTTCTTATTTTTGTTAAGCACATGTGTGAAAATTGCTTCCTATACACCTTGGTGGAGTCGGATCATCACGAATCAGCAAAACTCGTTGGTGTTGTTGCTGTTTGCAGTGTGCGTATCTTGTATCTTTACTCCTCTTCTTCGTCGTGAGATTCAGAAACTGCGTTTTCGGAATGGGTGATTTCCGTGTCATTATTCAGGGGCATGAATGGATACATCATAGCGATAATCTTATTTGAGGATTGCTAATAACACCGGCTGTACATGCCAAGTTGACACTCTCTTTTATAATCAGCTTTCATACTTCGCCAGAAAAATAAAGTGTTGCGGAAATTCGAGCCTTCACGTTGGCACTCGAAATACATGTCGACACGTTCTTTTTGAACATCCCATATTTCTTTTGCTTGCTTAGATGCACAAAAACAAGTTCTTTTATTCATGGTACAAATTCTTTTGTACGCAGCAGTTTCCGATACGCCAAACAGCTCAACTAAATCTTTTGAGGTAACCTTTCCGTGTTCACGAGCTATCATATAAATTGAGTAATCAGGCATGAATAATTGAGAAGCAAAATAATGGGCTTCAATTTCTTCTATATCATCGTCATTTTGGTGATTCAGATAAATATGCCCCACTTCGTGTCCTAAAGTCCAGT
>JAFUMV010000068.1 GCA_017482485.1 Lachnospiraceae bacterium | reverse complement strand
TTTTTATTGACACAATCTTGTCCAGATTTTATAATCAAGGCACAAATGTTTGTTTTCGCTTGTTTTTCGCGTTTATTTTGGAAACGTTTCCATTTTAGCTTTTGTGCATTTTTACACTTGTTCGCATACAGCGAATGCGCAGCAGACAATCAGGAAGGACAGAAGAGATGAACAGTAAATCACACTATTGCGGTCAGGCCGAACACGTCAGACTGCTGTATTCCGAAAAAAAGATCAAACAGGACCGGAACATTGAATATCTGTTGGAGCTCAAAACAGAAAACCTGCTGTTTTCCTTTTATACAGAAGCAGGGCTGAACGGATATCTGAACCGGCACCTCGATCAGATGAACATTCACGATGGCTGGGACAATCCGGTATGCCAGATCCGGGGTACTTTCACAGGCCACTGGCTCAGCGCCGCCGCAAGGCTGTATCAGCAGACCGGCAACGCCGAACTAAAAGCCAAAGCCGATTACATTGTTTCCGAAATTAACCGGTGTCAGGAATACAACGGGAACGGATGGGCCTTTCCCATTCCGGAAAAATACCTTTACGGTTTAAAGGAAGGAAAACATTTCTGGGCTCCTCAGTATGTCTGTCATAAGATCATGATGGGACTTTTGGATATGTATCAGTTCGCCGAAAGCAAACAGGCTCTCGAGATCCTGAAGGGCTGTGCACAATGGTTTACCGACTTCAACCGGGATATCAGCCGCAGGACCATGGATATGATGATGGATCTGGAAGAAACCGGCGGCATCATGGAGCTGTGGGGAGATCTTTATGAAATCACAAAAGATCCTGCCCATCTCGAACTGATGTACAAATATGAACGGCCGCGTCTGACTGCTCCTCTGCTGGAAGGCCGAGATGTTCTGACCAATATGCACGCCAACGCCACGATTCCCGAGATACACGGCTGTGCGAAGGCTTATGAAGTCACAGGCGAGGACCGTTTGTTGAACATTGTCAAAAATTACTGGGAACTGGCCGTTGACAGGCGGGGCATGTTCGCCACCGGCGGGCAGACAGACGGGGAAGTCTGGACGCCCATTCAGAAGCAAGCGGCTCACTTAAGTCATCTGAATCAGGAACACTGTACCGTATACAATATGATCCGTCTGGCGGATTACCTCTTCCGTTTCACCGGAGAAGCGAAATATCTGGACTACATCGAAAGAAACATTGAAAACGGTCTGATGGCCCAGGGCTTCTGGGAAGCGCAGCATCAGGATAATGCGATGGAAAAACCGGAACCTTCCTCCGGACTGATCTCCTATTTTCTTCCGCTGGCGGCAGGTTCAAAGAAAAAATGGGGTTCTAAAACAAAAGACTTCTGGTGCTGTCACTGTACTCTCGTACAGGCAAATGCCAAATACAGAGAATACATTTTTTACCGCAGCGAAGACGAAGTGATCGTGGCACAGTACATCCCCGCCGAGCTGACTGCAACCTTTCGCGGGCAGAAGGTTCAGATCTGCCAAACGCAGGCTGATCTGACCGGAGAATGCGTCAAAATCAATGACACATCCTGTGCTTTTGACGAAAAACCTTCCTTCCTGCAGATGCGATATGATATCAATGCGGATTCGCCGATTTCTTTCCGCCTGAAAATCCGTATTCCCTGGTGGATACAGGGAAAAATGGCAGTTTGGATAAACGGAGAGCCGGCAGAATACAGCACAGAAAGCGGATATGCGGTGCTCGATCGTCAGTGGCACCGGGATTTTGTCGAAGTCCGGATTCCCAAAGCGATCACCTGCTGGCCTCTGGCCGACGAAAAGAACACTGTCGCCTTCATGGACGGACCGGTGGTGCTGGCCGGTCTCGTATCAGAGGAGCGAACATTAACCGGCGATATCAGCCATCCGGAAACCATGATCCGTCCCCATCACATCCGGCAATGGGCCGACTGGACATCCCTGTACAAAACCGTTGGCCAGATGAGGGGCTTTTACTTAAAACCGCTCAAGGATATCGGCGATCAGGAATATACCGTATACTTTCCAATCAGTCAAAAATGACAAGAAAGGATTCATCAACATGAAAAAAATCAATCGTTTCATCACATTTCCGCAGGGCAGCTGCCGCTACCGTTTTCTTTCCACCGGAGATGTATTCACCTTTACAAGCGGCGCCTTTTTAGTGAATCAGTTCCGCGGCAATGCAAAAGACGGTTCTGCAAATAATATTTATCTTCGCATTTACGGAGAAGATGGCATATCCGTATACCCGCTTCTGGGCATCCGTTCCGAAAGCACAGTATCCGTCTCCGAACAGTGTCTGCGCTTCGAAGGCTGCGCAGGCGGTATTTCCTATCAGGTCACATTCTGCCCCCATGGCAACATCTGGTTCTGGAATATTTCCTTAACCGGCTGCGGACAGACTGCAGATGTAGTTTACGGTCAGGATCTGGGTATGGGTCCGGAGGGCGGCGTCTACACCAACGAACTTTATATGTCGCAGTACCTGGGACATACTGTTTTTGAAAGCGAAAACGGCTATGTGGTATGTTCCCGTCAAAACATGCCCGCAGGCGGATGCACCCCTTATCTTCAGCAGGGCACAATCGGCGCAAAAGCGGTTCACTATTCCACTGACGGCCTGCAGTTTTTCGGTCTTACCTGTAAAGAAACGGGCATTCCCGAAAGCCTTTCCGGCGATCTGCCCGATGTAAATCTGCAGTATGAATGCGCTTATACCGCCCTGCAGACAGAAAAACTGGTATTGAACGGCACCGCGGAATTTTCCTTCTACGGACTGTTTTGTGAAAATCATCCCGATGCAGTCCGCAGTCTGGAATACGGGGACGAAATCTTTGCAGCATTTCGCGCCCAAAAAGACAGATGCGGCAATTTTATTAAGGCGGATAACGTGAAGGTAAAGCCGCTGTTTGGTCAGCCCTTCTCCTCCTCTTCCTTCACACCGGACGAGATCCATGCCCTTTTCCCGCAGCGCACTCTGGAAGAGAAAAAGGAGAACCTGCTTTTCTCCTTCTTCACCCCTGATCACGCCCATGTGGTGACAAAGGAAAAAGAACTCGTATGTGAGCGCCCCCACGGCACAATTATCATCACGCCGCCGGACGAAAAAAAAGTCAACAGCGCCCTGATTTCCTCCACCCAGTACATGTACGGCATTTTCAACAGCCACACCGTCACCGGAAATACCGATATGCACAAGCTGCTCTCCACACCCCGCGGCTTTTTAAACCTGCAGAAAAACAGCGGTCAGCGGATTTATGTGAAATTAAACGGCACCTATCATCTGTTAAATCTGCCCGGTCTTTTCGAAATGGGCATGAATTACTCCAGATGGTTCTATAAAACCGCAGACGACATAATCATCATTACCGCCTATACCGCAGTCGAAACTTCAGATGTAATTCTCGAAGCAAAAAGCCAAAACAATATCTCCTATGAATTCATCGTGACCCATCAGCTCGTCATGGGAACCCAGGAATTCACGAGCGATATTTCCTTTGAGGAAATCGAAAATGGACTGCGCTTTACACTGGACAACAACACTTATCCCGGACTGCATTATGATCTGGTCTGCGACCATGCTTTTACCATCAGCGATGACCGCATTTTTTTCACCGATGAAAATGCTTTCGACGAGACATTTTTAACGCTGTCTCCCGAAAAGACCAGCCATTTCTCCATCATCATCCGCGGACGCCTGGACAGCAGCGAAGGCGTAATGCACATTTCCGCTGATTTTGAAAAAGAAAAAGCGGCAGCGCTTTCCTATTACGATAATCTGATCCGGCATTTTCATCTGGAAAAGGCACAGCAGCCCGAACACCTCGCCATCCTGAATGAAACGATCTGGTGGTATGCGCACAACGCCATGATTCATTTCTCCATGCCCCACGGCCTGGAACAGCCCGGCGGCGCTGCCTGGGGCACCCGGGATATCTGTCAGGGTCCCATGGAATTCTTCCTGACCACCCAACACTACGATCTGGCGCGAGATGTTTTGTGCAATATTTTTGCGCATCAGAGCTTCCGGACCAGAGAGTGGAATCAGTGGTTTATGTTTGACCGCTACCATATGAACGCCGGTGAATGTCACGGCGATGTTATTTTCTGGCCCTTAAAATGTATCGCAGATTATCTGGCAGCCACCGGCGATTACAGCATCCTCACAGAAGAGCTCCCCTACGATGATGCGCCCGTCCAGACCGAAACCCTGCTGGCACACATCAGCCGCGCTCTGGACAACATCAGGCAAACCCGCCTGATCAGCCACACCGGCCTGATCACTTATGCAGGCGGCGACTGGGATGACACGCTCCAGCCTGCAAATGACGAGCTCAAGCAAAGTCTCGTCAGCGCCTGGACCATTGCCCTTGCCTATCAAACCTTCCGCTGCCTGGCAGATGTTTTGAAAAATACGGACAGCGCAGCTTCAAAGGACTGTTTAGAGCTGGCCGCAGCCTGCTATGAACTGGCCGAACTGGTAAAATCCGCTTTCGAAAACATTCTGATCAAGGACGGCATCATTGCAGGATTTTTGGAATGCAGAGACGGCTATCAGCTCATGCTCCATCCCTGCGATGAAAAAACAGGCATTCATTACCGTCTGCTGCCCATGACCAGAAGCATCATCGCAGAGCTGGCATCTTATGAACAGGCGTTGGCCAACGAAAAGACGATTCAGGAAAACTTAAAATGCCCCGACGGCGTCCGCCTGATGGATCATCCCGCCAGCTATGACGGCGGCGTAAGTCATCTGTTCAAGCGCGCCGAGCAGGCCGCCAACGTGGGCCGCGAGATCAGCCTGCAGTACACCCACGCCCACATCCGCTACATCGAAGCGATGGCAAAGCTGGGAAAGGCCGAAAAAGCATGGAATTCTCTGTTTGCGATCAATCCGATCCTGATCGGACACAGCGTCCCCAACGCCAGAATCCGCCAGAGCAACATGTATTTCAGTTCCTCTGAAGGCGCTTATACGGACCGCTATGATTACGCCGAAAACTTCCACCTCTTAAAAACCGGCTCCATAGAGGTGAAAGGCGGATGGCGTCTCTACTCCAGCGGTCCCGGAATCTACTTAAGACAGCTGGTGGGAAATGTGCTCGGAATCCGATTCTCCAGCGAGGGGCTGATCATCGATCCTGTGCTCCCTGCAGAGATGAACGGAGCTTCCTTTACCTATGACTGCTTCGGCAAAAAGATTGTATTTCGCTATCACATCGGTGAAAGCGAGATGCTCAGCGCAAAAGACGGTGAGCATGAGCTTTCCGGTCAGGTTCTCACAAATCCCTATCGCAGCGGCGCTCTGCTGATCGACAGAGAGAAGCTGCTAAACAGCAGCGGCGTGATCGATATTTACACCGCCTGAAAATGTATTTTCCCGAGCTCCATATAGCCGCCATCGCTATATGAAGCTCGGCAAATCATCTCACGAGGAGGTATCCCATGAAAGTTTTAATGTTCGACCTTGACACCCTGCGCCCGGATCATCTGGGATGCTACGGTTATCACCGCAGCACCTCTCCCAACATTGATACCATCGCAGCGGACAGTATGCTGTTTGAAAATTATCACTGCTCAGACGCTCCCTGTCTGCCCTCCCGCGCTGCATTGACCACCGGCATGTTCGGCATCCACAACGGAGCCATCAACCACGGCGACACCACTGCAGATCTGCGCATTTACGGCGCAGGCCGCGATTTCAAGGACCAAACCCTGACCAACAACCTCTTTTACCAGTTCAGACAGGCCGGCATGCACACCGCCACTGTGAGCACCTTTGCGGAACGCCACTCTTCTTACTGGTTCAATGCAGGTTTTAACGAAATCGTCAACTGCGGCAAATGCGGTGATGAAGATGCAGCGGAAGTGCTTCCTCTGGTCTTAAAATGGCTGGAGGACAATAAGGACCGTGAGGACTGGTTCCTGCATGTGAACATGTGGGATCCCCACACACCTTATCGGGCTCCTATGGAAATAGGAAATCCCTTCGCGGACAGCCCACTGCCGGAATGGATGACTCCCGAAGTTTTTGCAGAGCACAAAAAGCATGTGGGACCTCACAGTTTAAACGAGCTGGGCATGTATTGGGACAGTTCACCGGCAGCTTATCCCCGACAGTACGGAAAAGCCGATACTCTTCAGGAGTGGAAGGATGTCATCGACAACTATGACACCGACATTCTATATATGGACGCCCAGATCGGCAAGATTTTAAACTGGCTGAAAGAGCATGACATGTATGACGATATGGCGATTCTGCTCACCTCCGATCACGGTGAAAACATGGGCGAGCTGGGTATTTATTCCGAACACGGCACCGCGGACGAAATCACCACCCGCATCCCCATGCTCATCAAATGGCCCGGCATGCAGACCGGTGTAGACAAGGGTCTCCATTACAGCCTTGACCTGCTGCCCACACTGGCAGAACTTTTTCAAAATCCCGCAAGTCCTCTCTGGGACGGCCGCAGCTATTTAAAGACACTGCAGGACGGCACAGACACAGGGCGGAAATATCTGGTGGTTTCCCAAGCCTCCCACGTATGCCAGCGCTCCGTGCGTTTTGACCGCTATATTTACATCCGCAGCTATCACGACGGCTTCCATCTTTTCCCGAAGGAAATGCTTTTCGATATGGAAGCGGACTATTATGAGCAGCACAATCTGGCAGAAAAACGTCCCGATCTCTGTGACAGGGCCTGCCGTTATCTGATTGACTGGAATCATGAAATGATGATGAGCGCCCGCTCCGACCGGGATCCCATGTGGACGGTCATTCAGGAAGGCGGACCTTTCCATGCGAAGGGAAATCTGCCCCATTACTGCAAACGTCTGGAAGAAACCGGACGCGCAGAAGGTGCAAGAAGACTTCGCGAGATTCATCCTGAAGAATTTTGAGGTGCAATATGGTAACTTTCAAAGACAAACAGATTTTTATTGATGATCAGCCGATTTTTCTCCTATCCGGAGAAATGCACTACTTTCGCCAGCCGAAAGAAAACTGGCAGCATCTGATCGACGAAGCAAAAGCCATGGGCCTGAACTGTATTTCCTCCTATGTGCCCTGGATCCTCCACGAGGAACGGGAAGGTGAGTATAATTTCGAGGACAACCTCGATTTAGGCGCCTTCATCGATCTGTGCCAGGAAAACGGACTCTACTTTTTTGTCCGTCCCGGCCCGTACATTATGGCAGAAATGAAAAAAGAAGGCATTCCCTACTGGGTTGCAAAAAAACATCCCGAAGCGATCCCCGTCGGATTTGACGGACAACACAGAGCCGGAAATACGCTGGACTATCTGCATCCCGGTTATCTTGCCGAATGCCGCAGGTGGTATCAGAAAGTCATGCAGGTCATTGTTCCCAGGCTGCATCGAAACGGCGGAAACATCATCGGCGTACAGTTGGATAACGAGGTAGGCATGCTCAGCTGGGTAACGAATCATCCCGTCCTCAATGGCAATGTTCTGCTCATGATGAAGGAATATTTAAAGGAACATTTCAGCGAAGAGGAATTGCTCGCCCGCTACCCTTTCTGGAATCAGAATGATGAAGCGTTTTTTACGGCAATGAGATCCCCCGAAGAATCCTATTCTCTGGAGTTTCATGAAGATTTCGGGAAATTTATGAGAGTCTATTATGCCCGATATATCAAAGAACTGAAAAATTACGCCGAAGAATGCGGTGTCTGTGACACCCCGTTTTTTGTGAATATTCACGGAACGGGAAGCTCCCGAATTTTTGGTTTTCCTCTGGGAATCAGCCAGCTCTATGAAGCCTATAATCAGGACGAAGGGCTGATCAGCGGCACAGATGTCTATCTTGGCGAGCCCACCGAAGGAAAATATCAGGATTTATATGTGATCAATGCGCTGACGGATGTGATGAACCGAAAGGGAAATCCTCTGACCTCCATCGAATTTGAAAGCAGCGACGGCCCCTATTGTTCGCTGAACGGAATGCGTTTCCATCCCAGCGCAACCTCCCACAAAATGCTGATGTGCCTTTCCCAGAACGCCCGTATGCTCAGTTTTTATGTGTTCAGCGGCGGCGAGAACTTTCTTCTGAAGCATCCGGAAAACGACGGGAACGAAAGGATGGCTTTCACAGGAGAGCTCCACGGCTTCAACGCGCCGGTTCAGCCGGACGGAACCCATAACTACTCCTTTGACCACATTGCCGACACCGCAAAATCCATCCATGCGCTGAACGGCCTGATCGCGTCCTCCAGGCAGGTGCTCGACAATGTGAGCATGGCATTTATTCCTGACTATTTCCTCACAGAAGCCGTTTATCCCAAGTCGGCAAAAATGCAGGAAAAATATCAGAATTTGAAACGGCTGCGCTGTGAAGGACAGATTGATACGATCGGCCGGGCTCTGCTGGGTCATCATATCAGTTTTGACGCAGCAGACATTCAGCACAATGAAATCAATCCGAAGAAAGTGCTGGCAGTCCTTTCCGCCGGGTATATGGCGGCAGACATCCAGCAGAAGCTGGCGGATTTCGTTTCCAAAGGCGGAAAGCTGATTCTTTACGGAGAAATCCCGGAGTACGATATGGAAGGCACCCCCTGTGCCATTCTCAGGGATGCGATGCAGCTGCCGAAACCTTCGTACCTTCAAAACGATGAGCCCACGTACTACCTCTCTGTGCGCTCCTGCGGCGACTTAGCCGAAGTTCCGATGCAGCGCGCAGAATATGCCCAGGTGTTCCCTTCTGACGATTCCGCAATACTGAAGATATATGGCAAAGATCTCATGTGCGGAATGATCCGGCAAATCGGCCAGGGCATTATCTGTGCTGTCACCGCAGACTATCCGGCCCAAATGCAGTTTTGGAAAAACGTATTCGAAAAGCTGGGAATTCGCGCAGGAATCTCCGCCCCCTATTACCGTCAGGGAATTTACCTGGCGCAGACGGAATCCGAAGATGGACAGAAGCTGATATATCTTGTGAATCTGGATTGTGTAGACAAAGAAATTACCATCAGAATGAACGACGATATTTTATTTGAAAACTTCAAGCTAAAAAACAAGAGCTCTCTCATTCTGCCCGTCAACGTAAATACACCCTCGGCGACCATCCGAAAATCCACAGCGGAAATCGTCGGGATAGATGAAAACCACATTGTATTCCGCAGAAATCAGGAAAGAGACGAAATTCATCTTTTTTCTGACAAAAAAGTGATGAAGTCTCCCGAATATGAAATCTGGGAAAAAAACAGTGAATTCGTGATAAAATTCAACAATGGAATAAATCGCGAAATCTGTATCAGTTTTGAAAACCGTTAACTGACACTGTCACAATCAAGAGAAGGTGCGAACATGAAATTAGTAACATTCAACATCAGATGCGATTACGGCCAGGACGGCGACAACGCGTTTTCACGAAGAAGTCCCCTGATTCTGGCTAAACTGAATCAAGAGCAGCCGGATATCATCTGTTTTCAGGAAGTGGTGCCTCATGTAGCGATCTGGCTGAAAGAAAAACTGACGGAATACTGCGTTCTGGGCTGCGGGCGAAGCAAAACACTGGATAATGAGCAGGTGACCATCGCATTCAAAAAGGATCGTTATAACCTGATACAGATGGAGACTTACTGGCTTTCCGAAACGCCTTATGTTCCGGGAAGCCGCTACCCGGAACAAAGCGACTGCCCCAGAGTGTGTACAGAGCTTATATTGCAGGATCAGAAAACCGGAAAAGTATTCCGCGTCATCAACACACACCTGGATCACATCGGCTCTCTTGCAAGAAAGCTTGGTGTAGGGCAGATTCTAAGGAAATTAGGTGATGAGCACTTTTTTGCAGATATCCCGGTAATTATAGCCGGCGATCTCAATGCAGAACCCGAGAGCGAGGAAATCAGGATGATTGAGGATCATCCCGGATTTGTTAATGTGACAAAGGGAATCGGTATAACCTATCACGGATATGGCAGTCCGGACACAGAATGTATTGATTATATTTTTGTGAAGGGCGGCATTTCGTCGGAATATGTCGTAAAATGGACGGATACAGAAAACGGAATATATCTGTCCGATCATTACCCGATTTGTGCCAAACTGCATCTTTAAGACAAAAAGATTAAAAAAACGGGGTTGTCAGATGATAACCCCGCTTTTTTATCAGAATCTTATCGTCTCACATCAGCACCAGCGAAAACAGCACCGTCATGATGCCGCAAATGCCGATGGCCAGTCCGCTCATAGCGCCCTCTGTCTCCCCGATCTGAATCGCCTTGGAGGTTCCCACCGCATGAGAACATGCGCCGATGGAAAGCCCCGCAATCATCGGATCCTTGACTCTGAAAATTTTGATCAGCACAGGCGCCATCACGCTGCCCAGAATGCCCGTGAAAATCACCGCCACCACCGTAATCGGCGTGATTCCGCCGTGACTACCCGCGATGCTCACCGCAATGGGCGTTGTCCCGGATTTCGGCATCAGAGAAGCGGTCATTGCGCTGTCCAGGCCGAACATCTTACACATCAGCAGAATGCTTCCCATGGAAGCCAGAGAACCACAGGAGGCTCCCACCACGATGGGAAGCCAGTTTTTCTTCAGCAATTCAATCTTCGTATAGATCGATACCGCCAGGCACGCAGTCGCCGGGGCCAGAAACATGTTGATGATCTGTCCGCCTTCATTATAAGACTCATAGGGAATCTTGAAAATCAGCAGCATGCCCGCCACCAGCACGATAGCGATGATCAGCGGGTTGCAGATCACAAGGCCCGTCTTTTTCTGAATTTTCACACCGATCCAAAAAGCCAGGATGCTCAGCGCAATGCCAAAAAAGGGAGATGTAAACAGTTCTGTCATCATTTTGCCTCCTTTCTGCATCCTTCTGCCGCGCCGAAACCTGCTGCCGCAGCGCCCACAGCCCCGTCCGGTTCAGCTGCATCCATATCGCCGACGGCTTTTT
>JAFUMV010000067.1 GCA_017482485.1 Lachnospiraceae bacterium | reverse complement strand
GGTCATAGGTTCGAGCCCTATAGGCCCCATATTTATGGCGAGATAGCTCAGTTGGCTAGAGCACACGGTTCATACCCGTGGTGTCGAGGGTTCGAATCCCCCTCTCGCTACTCTCAGTGAAGAAGCGGAGATGCTGATAAGTAGCATTTCCGCTTTTTTTCTTTCTGCTCTCCCCAAATTTCCGCTTGTATATTCACAGAAAATACATATTTTTGTGCTAATAATAAAACAGATTTCAATCTAAGGAGGCACACCATTTATGTTAAAAAGACAAATGCTCTGCATCGCTTTGTCCTGCGCTTTACTGGCATCCGGATGCGGTGCTGACAGCAGCACAGAAACGAATGAGAATGTCCCCGCCGAAACATCCGACGGAAGCATTTCCGAAACACAGGCCGTATCTTCACTATCCCAAATCGACATGACCCACTGGCAGTACAATGAAGAAACAGATGTATATTGGCAAACCGGTATTGTTTATTGTGAAAATCCGGCAGACGAAACCTATGAAAATCTCGGCATCTTTGTCCCCGGCGCTTATCTGACAGGTACTCCAAACGGTAACGGAACCTATACCTGCGAAGTGAATCCTTCCGGTTCGGCGGCCGGCTATACAGCCAATACCGCGCCGATTGTCATCCCGGTGGAAACGCCCGGCTATATGGCCATGGACGCACCCACAGAATATGTCAACAGCACATCCGCCTATACTGACGCAGGATTTGTATATGTATATCCAGGCTGCCGCGGCCGTGATGCAGGTGCACCTGCCGGCGTGACAGATCTGAAAGCCGCCATTCGATTTATCCGCTACAACGATGGCATTATTCCCGGCAGCACAGATCGAATTTTCTCCTTTGGTATGAGCGGCGGCGGCGCTCAGAGCGCGTTGCTTGGTGCCACAGGAGACAGTGAATTATACACCCCCTATCTGGAGGCGATAGGCGCTGTCAGCTCAGTCAGCGATGCAGTCGCCGGTTCCATGTGCTGGTGCCCCATCACAAATCTGGACTATGCAAGTGAAGCCTACGAATGGAATCTCGGCGTAACAAGAACGGATTTATCCGCAGACATGCAGGAACTGTCTGATGCAATGGCCGAACAGTTTGCATTGTATCTCAACGACCTGAACTTAAAAGATGAAACCGGCAATCGCTTAACGCTGGCTGCCTCAGAGGACGGCATTTATCAGTCCGGCAGTTATTATGACTACTTAAAAACTGTGATTGAAACTTCCCTGAATCATTTTCTGGAAGATACCACTTTCCCCTACACTGTTACCGGCGGCGGCCGCGGCGGTTTAGGCGGTCTGAATGATTTTGGTGATATGCCTCTTTTGGACAACGACAATCCTGACACTGATTTCAAAGCCCGCGGTCCAAAAGGCGATAAGGGAGAAATGATTCCGGACGGAAACTTCATTGATAATAACGAGGCAGACGGCATTGACAGAAACCTGACCTCCGGCAACATCACACTGTCCGGAACCTATGAAACCGTGCAGGACTATATCAATGCTCTGAATGCAGAAAAGACATGGGTTATCTATGATGAAAACACCAATACGGCAACAGTCACCAGCATTGCAGATTTTGTCAGCGCACTGAAACCGGCCTCCAAAGATCTGGGTGCCTTTGATGCTCTGGATCAATCTCAGGGAGAGAATGTTCTGTTCGGCTACGGCGATGGAAACGGCGCACATTTTGATCCAACAATGGCAAAGTTGCTGACAGGCTCTGACTACGCTGCAGAATATTCCGAAGACCTGGCCCGTACGGACGCACTTGGAAATTCCGTTGCTTATCGTGTCAACATGTATAACCCCCTGTACTATATAAATGACTACTATGAAGGATATGGTTCCTCCAACGTTGCGTCATACTGGCGGATTCGTACAGGCATCAACCAGAGTGATACCGCATTATCAACAGAAGTGAACCTGGCCCTTGCCCTGGAAAACTATGGCGCTGATGTGGACTTTGAAACCGTCTGGGGACAGGGACATGTAGAAGCCGAACGCACCGGGGACAGCACCTCCAACTTTATTGCGTGGGTAGGGGAATGCTGCAAATAACAGAAACAGGCGCACCCGTAAAAAACGGCCGGCATCATCCTGCCGGCCGCGAGCGCGCGAGAATTTCGCGCGGGAAAATTCTGTTTTTATCAAACTTTCTTTAATTCATAAACAAACGCGCTGTACTGGGGCTGCGAATCCGAAAGCAAAATGCCGATATTCATCAGCGCCGCACCGCTGTGTACCTTTCCGGTCTGCGCAACCTCGTAAAAGGCTTCTTTTTCAAGTCCCCGCAGGCGGACATAGCTGTTTTTATCCATGATGGAAATGCTTTCCGTCACCACACAGACAAGGCTTTCTGCCTTGTCTTTTGAAACGAACTGCCAGGCGGTGAAGATGCTGTCGTCATAAGGGGAAGACAGCCGATAATAGTCTCCCTGCCGAATCAGTTTCCGGTGTCTGCGGTAAAAGTCGGAATAGGCTGCGCATTCAGCCAGTTCTTCTTCGCTCATCTTCGCCGGATCCAGCTCATAGCCGAAGGTTCCGTGCATGGCGGTGACAGCGCGGGTTTTCCAGGGTACGCTTCTGCCTGTTTTTTTATTCGGGCAGACAGATACATGAGCGCCCATGGAGATCACCGGGTATGCAAAGGAAGTGCCGTACTGAATCGTCAGACGGGAAGGGGCATCCGTGTTATCGCTGCACCATATCTGAGGGAAATAAGTCAGCATGGCGCCGTCAAACCTTCCGCCGCCACCGCTGCAGCCCTCAAAGAGGATATCGGGATGGGTTTTTATGATGCCGTCCAGAATCCGATACAGCCCCAGAATATAGCGATGGTATATCTCCCCCTGTTTTTCCGGCGCATAATATTGGCTGTAGACATCACAGACGTATCGGTTATAGTCCCACTTCACATAATCCACACAGCCGGTATCCAGAATCGAATTGACCGCTTCTATCAGATGCTCGCACACATCAGGCCGTGAAAGATCCAGGCAGAGCTGATGCCGGCTGCGCGAAGGCGCTCTTTTGGGCACGCGCAGGCACCAGTCGGGATGGGCCCGATACAGATCGGAATCCTCATTCACCATCTCCGGTTCGAACCAGAGGCCGAATTGCATGCCGAGCGCATGAATTTTCTGCGCCAGGGCTTCAATTCCGCCGGGCAATTTTTTCTCATTTGCCACCCAGTCTCCCAGGCCTGCCGTTTCATCATCTCTTGCGCCGAACCAGCCGTCATCCAAAACGAACATGTCAGCGCCCAGCTTTTTGGAAATTTCTGCAGTTTTCAGAAGTTTTTCGCTGTCAAAATCAAAACGGAAAGGTTCCCAGCTGTTGATCACAATCGGTCGGTCTTCGTTCACAAAGCGGCTTTCACAGGCATTTTCCCGGAAAATATCATGATAGCAGTGGCTCAATTTTGAAAAGCCCTGCTCCGAAAAGGCCATCACAACTTCCGGCGCCTCAAAACATTCTCCGCTGTCCACAAAAAAATCGAACTGTTTGGGATGAATCCCCATTGCGACACGGGTCTGACTATAACCGTCCACTTCTGCATCGAATACAAAGTTCCCGCTGTACATCAAAAGAAATCCATATGCACTTCCGCTGTCTTCACCGGCATTTCTGTCACACAAAATAGCAAAGGGATTATGAAAATGGCCCGAAACACCGCGAAAAGATCCCAGCTCACTGATTCCGTGAGACAGCGGCCTTCGGTCCATCTGCCGTTCAAAATAATGGTGTCCAAAAAAACCGATCAGATCATAGTTTCCCTCCATAAAATCCAGGCTGGCGGACATGATCCGTTTGAGATAAATCGGGCTGTCCGCTCCGTTTCTCAATACCACAGCCCGGGTGATGACATCCCGGTCATAAAAAACTCCATACAGCAATTTAACCGAAACATGTGTGATCTCATCCTCCAGAATAATCTCCAGCGTTTCTGCGTTTTCCTCCTCTTTCGCATAAAGAGTCGGAAGCAAAGACAGTCTGTATTTTCCCTGATAGATTTTGTGAGAACGATATTTTCCTACAAAAGCGTAGCTTCCGTCAGCGTTAACGACTTCCAGGGACGGAATCCGATAATCTCCTGCATCATTGGAAGAAAACTCCTGCGGGAGTGCACAGAGCGAATAAACACGATCTCTTTGCGCCTCCGGCGGGTTTGACTCATGACTGCGAACCACATTCGGTATCAGCCAGGAAACATCCTCATCGGAAATTTTCTTTCCATAATAAAGATGCAGCAAATGTCCATGCCGGGATACTTTCATTTGATAAGAACTGTTTGCGGTTTGAATGGAAAATACCTGATTTTCCTGATTATAGGTAATCGACATCTCTATCACACTCCAATCTCAGCTTATTATAACAACAGCCGCGCACTCATACAAGTGCGCGGCTGCGATAACACTTATTCCAATCACGAATTGTATTTACTTGTTAAATTCTGCATACCATTCATTGATTTCGGCTTCACATTCCAGACCGCCTTCTCTTTCCCAGGTTGCGATGATATCATCCACAACAGCCTGTGCATCGGTTCCTTCCACAATGCCGGCAATCAGAATATCGCTTGTAGCGGTTGTCAGTGCGGCGAGATTTTCCTTGATCGCAGGAAGGCTGGTTGCATAATTTTCAACCGTGTCATATCTGGTGTACTGATCGGCATTTTCATTCATCTGATCAAATGCTTCCGCCATTTCAGTGGTCTTTCTCGCTCTTGCCATCCACTGCTTCTTCATTTCTCCGCCTTCGACAGAACCGGTAAACTTATCGGAATTTACATACTCATCAAATGCGGGGAAGAGCGGATAATAATTGCCATCCACAACCTCATAGCTGACGCCTTCTTCACCGAGGTAGATCTGCTTGCACAGTTCCGGATCAGAGATGATGTTGTACCAGATCATTGCATGTTCCGGATTCTTGGCAGTCTTGGGAATCACACAAACTTCACTTGCGCCGTTTGCTACAGAAACATAACCGGGAGTTTCCTCATCTTTTGCAAGAGCCACGGAAAATACTGCCTTTGCGTCCGGATTATTCACTGCCATGGCTTCTTTGATGGTCGGAATATCCCAGAAATTCAGGGGCATGCAAAGGGCTGTGCCGTTTGCAAATTTCTCTCTCGCATTTGCGGATGCATTGATGGGCATATCGTTGTCCAGCAGGCCTTCCTTATAAAGCTTCTGCATGAATTCCACATAATCCTTAAAGCCATCCATTCTGACTCTGTGGGTTAAAGTTCCGTCCACATCATACCATACCGCATTGCTCATACCGAATGCGGACAGAATCGGAGCAACCCAGCCGCCTTTTCCCATTGTCAGAGCTGCATTTCCTGTTGCATCCTTGTAAGCCTTTAACACATTATAAAGCTCGTCCAGCGTTTGGGGAATTTCCAGATTCAGGTCTTCCAGCAGATCACTTCTGAATGCAATTCCTCCGGTAAAATTACCGTATAAGGTATCTGCAGGCTGCTGTGAGCCGGGATAAGGAATACCGGTAATGCTGCCGTCATCATTGGTCACAATGCTCCAGTCCTTTTCATTGACATTTGCCAGAATATTGCTGCCGTACTTTTCCAGAAGCTCCGTCACATCCATCGCTGCATTCTGTGCGACCAGCTGCGCGTAATCAGCGGTCTTTGCGCGATAAATCATATCATATTCCGCGCCGGACGCAATTTCAAGCATCATCTTTTCAGAAGCATTTTCCGCCGGAAGGTTATGATATACCACCTCATATCCGGTGAGCTCCTCCATGATTTTCTTCGCCGCATCCGCATTCATATCATAGGCCTGATTATAATACAGAATATTTAACACCGGCTTTTCTCCCGTCAAAAACGGATCTTCTTCTGCAACCTCAGTAGCCTCTGCAGCCTGCGTCTCTTCGCTTACAGCTTCGCTGACCTCGGCGCTTTTTTCGCTTTCCTTAGTCGCTTCTGCGGTCTGACTGCCGCATCCTGCAAGGCTTCCCATGCCGACAGCCATTGTCAAAAACAGGGCTGTCCATTTTTTCAGGTTTTTCATTTTTTGTTCCTCCTTTTTATTTAT
>JAFUMV010000066.1 GCA_017482485.1 Lachnospiraceae bacterium | reverse complement strand
CCAAAAATCCCAATCAGCTGATTCGGGAAAACTTCAACAATCAGTAAAGCAATCGCACCGACCAATGCTTCTGCAATAAGCAGATATGTAAAAAGAGTCTTGGCTCGATCCTTACGTTTTGCACCGATATTGTAACCAACAATAGGAATACATCCGGCAGCCATGACTACGGAGATTGAGATAGCAATCTGGAAGAATTTCATAACAATTCCCAATACGGCAAGAGGAATCTGAGCGTATTCAGCCTGACCGAAGATTGGGTCCATTGCGCCATACCTGGTGCACATATTCTGAACAGCAGCCATTGAGATAACAAGGGAAATCTGAGATAAGAAACTGGTCAGTCCAAGCACCAGAAATTTCTTCATCAGACCACCTTTTAAGCTAAAACTTGTCTTTTCAAGTTTTACTGCTTTCATGTGGAACAGATACCAAACAGACAGTACAGCCGTCAGGACCTGACCGATTACAGTTGCTATTGCAGCACCCATCATACCCATTTTCATTGGAAAAATGAAAATAGGGTCCAAAATAATATTGGTAATTGCACCTGCTACTGTAGCAAACATTGCAAATTTAGGGCTGCCATCCGAACGGATAATAGGGTTCATTGCCTGACCAAACATATAGAATGGGATACTCTTGTATGCGCAAAAAAACGATACAAAAGGCCACGCAATCTGTGTCGTATCAGTTTGCATAAATGCACTTCTTGTATCGTGTCGAATCGATATTTGATTTTGCGATATTATACCACATGGAAGATTGAAAATTCAGGGATAAAAATGAATAAATCGAGATGTGCTATTCTGTTTGCAAAACGGACCCTATAAAATGGACAAGTTCCAAACAGTGCTCTTAGGTGTAGGGCACCAATGTGGTAAAACTCTATACAAAATCCTATGTAAAAGAGTATAATAACAGCATCGGTGTGCAGATCATGTGTTGCTGTCTATACACCGGCGCCAGAAAGGCGGCAAAAATTTGTTTGATGGACAGGGGGATAAAAAATGTATTATTCGGTGTGTGTTCCGGCAGTTTTCAGAGGAAAAAAGATTGAGGATGTGTTGCCGGCAGTCCGCAGAGCAGGATTTGACTATTATGAATTCTGGGGCTGGCAGGGGGTGGACGTGGATGCCTGTTATGCTGCTCAGCAGAGGGAAGGGCTGAAGCTGAGAACGCTGTGCACCAAAGCGGAGCCGCTGACGAATCCCCAAAAGCGCCAGGAATATGTGGATGGGCTGAAAGCTACTGCAGAGATATGCAAAAAGATGGGTGCGAAAGTAATTATCACACAGGTGGGATCGGAGCAGGAAGGCATGAGCAGAGAGGCCCAGCATGTCAGTATTGTGGAAGGCCTGCGGGCATGCGTTCCGGTTCTGGAAGAGCATGATCTGGTTCTTATGATCGAGCCGCTGAACACAAAAATCAACCATCCGGGCTATTATATGTGGAGCAGTGAGGAAGCTTTTCAGATCGTGGACGAAGTGGGCAGCAAACACGTGAAGGTACTGTATGATATTTATCATCAGCACATCACGGGCGATCTGTCGGTGGAAAAGATTGTGCAGAATTTGGACAAGATTGCACATTTTCATGTTGCGGGGTTCCCGGGACGCCATGAACCGTTGATTGACAGCGAGATTGATTATCCCACAATTCTGCGGGCGATTAAGGAGAGCGGCTATCAGGGCAGTGTGGGGTTGGAATATATGCCCGTGAATGACGCAGAAGAGGGATTGAAGATTTTGCATGAGCAGTTGTTAAAGATATAAGTAAGGCATTGGACTAAAGGACGGAAAGCAGTATGTTTTGAAGCAGATTCACCATAAACCCTGCATAATGAAACGAGTGAGGTGACAATATGTATCTGACCGATTTTCAGTTTCCGAACGAGGACCAGGAATTTAATTTTTTTATGGGCATAAAACGCACCTGCTACGACAGCAGGAACTGGTGCGTTTTTTAGAAGATTCGGTTCGGTTTTACGGATGTCAGTTTGTGATTTCCACACATTCGCCCTTTTTGTTGGCAATGCGGGGCGCGAAGATTTACGATCTGGATGAAAATCCTGTGGACGTAAAGAGCTGGACCTGCCTGGGAAATGTACGGGCCTATTACGATTTTTTCAAAAAGCACGAACGGGAATTTCAGCTGTAACTGAAATTCCCGCTCATTGTTATAAATGGCATGGCTGAACTGTAAAAAATAGATTGACGTTTACCAGATTTAGGAATAAGCTAAAGGTATATGGTTATACTGTTTTTGAATGCCCAAAATGTTTGCGCAGGGATCAAAAACAGCATAGAATCATAATAGAAAATAAAGAAAAGAGGTAACGTCATGGAATTAAAAGGAAGTAAGACAGAGGCTAATCTGTTAGCCGCATTTGCAGGAGAATCCCAGGCAAGAAATAAATATACTTATTTTGCATCCAAAGCAAAAAAAGACGGTTATGTTCAGATCGCCAAGATTTTTGAGGAGACCGCTAATAACGAGAAAGAGCATGCAAAAATCTGGTTTAAGCTGCTGGGCGGCATCGGTGAGACAACCGATAACCTGAAGGCTGCTGCTGAAGGTGAGAACTACGAGTGGACAGACATGTACGCAACTTTCGCAAAGGAAGCAAAGGAAGAAGGCTTCAACGTAATTGCAAGACTGTTCGAACAGGTTGGCGAGATTGAGAAAGAGCATGAACAGAGATACTTAAAGCTGTTATCCAACATTGAAAACGGCCTTGTATTCTCCAAAGATGGCGACACCGTTTGGCAGTGCTCCAACTGCGGACATGTTGTAATCGGAAAGAAAGCCCCTCAGGTTTGCCCCGTATGTGCACACCCTCAGGCATACTTCGAAGTAAAGGCTGAAAACTACTAAGAACGAAACCTCGAGCCTTGAATTGAGATTTGATAACCCCGCTTTCCCAAAGCGGGGTAAATTTTTATGCTTCTCAATGCGCTATACATTTTTCACGAATGGAGAAATTTATGAATGATTACTTATCCCGTGTGAATTCCGGAATTTTTTACCTGCTGGTGGCAGCGGTTCTGGGATTTATCACGATCATGTGTGTTGTATTTCTGGTAAAAAGTTACCGGGCGGGCATTCGTATTGGCATGGACAAAAAGGTGTTGAAAAAGGCGATCACCTCAAGCGCTACCTTTACTTTGCTGCCTTCCATCAGCATTCTTCTGGGTGTGGTGGCCTTAAGCGGCACACTGGGCGTGCCTTTTTCCTGGCTGCGTCTGTCCGTCATCGGCGCACTGCAGTATGAACTGAATGTGGCGGAGATCGCGGCACAGAGCTTTGGGCTGTCCGGCCTGCGTCTGGAAGAAATGAGTATGGGCGCTTTTGTGACCATCGCGCTGGTGATGACCGTTGGCATTTTGGGAGGCGTATTCTGCTGTATTTTCTTTTTAAAAAAATACATGAATAAAATCGGCAAGTCCCCCAAAAAGGAGAAAAACGGTAAGCCTGGCTTTGGTGCCCATGCCACCACGGCGATGTTCATCGGTCTGTGTGGTGCGTACATCGGTTCCTATGTGGGAAAAGCCGTGCCCAGAGAAGGCGCTGACTGGATGCCGCTGTTCGTTGCGGCGGTTGCTGCTGCAGCAATGGCTGTGTTTGAATATTTTATTCAGAAAAAAGGCAAGGCAGTGCTGGAAAATTTCAGTCTGGCGGCAAGCATGCTGATCGCCATGGCAGCGGCGGTGCTGATTCAGCTGGCGATATAGGGGGTGCAGTATGACAGAAAGAGAAAAAACAGAATTTTTTGAAGAATATAATGATGGGCTGCACAGAATCGGGCGAATCACGCTGGTTGCGGCGGTGATATTACTGGTGGGCATTCCCTTTGTGATCGGTATAATTAACGGCGTAATGCCGGAAGGCAGGGGATTTATCAGCGGGTTTGCAAAGGTGGGAATCATCTACATTCCTGTGGCAATCGTGGAATTTTTAGTATACTCTCCCATGCTGGGTGTTGGCGGGAGTTATTTGTCCTTCATCACAGGCAACGTGACAAACATGAAAATTCCCTGTGTGATGAATTCCAGAGACATTGCGCAGACCACGGTGGGAACGCCGGAAAATGAAATTATTTCCACCATCAGCGTGGCCACCAGCGCCATCGTGACAACACTGGTGATCGTGGTGGGCGTCATTTTGCTGGCGCCTCTGCAGCCGGTTTTACAGAGCGAAGTGCTGCTTCCTGCTTTTAATAATGTTGTTCCTGCGCTGTTTGGTGCGCTGGGATTGAAATATTTCGCAAAGAGCCCGCAGATCGCATTCATTCCGGTTCTGTTGATGACGCTTTTGTGCGTATTTGTGCCGGCGGCAATCAGCCAGACCAGCCTTTTGATGATTCCCTGCGGAGGGCTTGCATTGCTGATCGGATTTTGGCTGTATAAAAAGGGAAAGCTGTAAGCTGACCCGAAAAGTGCAGGGCGGCGTAAAGCGCTGCGCACACCGCAAAAAATGAAGGAGAAACGATATGGGAAAAATCTTATTGCTGATTTTACTGGTGCTGGCAATTTTAGTCGCAGTTGTTTTGTTAAAAGCTGTGATGCTCAAACCCACTGCGGCACAGACCGCGAAGGTGAAGCTGGATGACAGCGAGCGCGCCGCAGAATACGGAAAAATGCTGTCCAGGCTGGTGCAGAAGGAAACCGTGTCCAGCCGCTTTGAGCCTGACCGCACCAAGTTTCTGGAGTTTCATGAGATTCTGGAAGAGATGTTTCCGAATGTACATCGAGTCTGCGAAAAGCATGTTTTCAACGGAAGCCTGCTCTTTAAGTGGAGCGGAAAGGGTAATCATGAGCCGATCCTTCTGATGAGCCATCACGATGTGGTGGAGGCCAACGGAATCTGGGAGCATGAACCGTTCAGCGGTGATATCGACGAACAGGGCAATGTCTGGGGCCGCGGCACCGTGGATACCAAGGCCAGCCTGTTCTGCTTTTTGAGAGCGGCGGAAGAACTGATCGCGGAAGGCTTTACACCGGAATGCGATGTTTACCTGGCAAGCAGCTGCACCGAAGAATGGAGCGGCGAAGGCGCGCCGCTGACCGTGCAGTATTTAAAGGAACAGGGCGTAAAGCTGGCGCTCCTTCTGGATGAGGGCGGTATGATCATCGAAGAGCCCATCGCAGGCGTGAAGGGTACCTACGGCATGGTGGGCGTTCTGGAAAAGGGCTACGGCGATGTGAAATTCACCGCGAAGGGCAAGGGCGGACACGCCAGCGCGCCGACGAAGAACACCCCTCTGGTGCGCCTCGGAAAATTCATGACAGCAGTGGAAAAGAAGAGCCCTTTTACCAACAAATTCAATCCCACTGTGCTGGAAATGTTTCAAAGAACCGCGCCCAACATGAACTTCGGCATGAAGGTGATCTTCGCCAATATGTGGCTGTTCAAGCCTCTTTTGACAAAACTTCTTCCTTCCATCAGCTCTGCGGCAGGTGCGATGCTCCACACCACGCTGGCGTTTACCATGGCCAAAGGTGCGGATGGTTTAAACGTTCTGCCCCAGGAGGCCTATGTGACGGGCAACATGCGCTTTATCCCCCATCAGGGAACCGATGAAAGCATTGCGCTGATTACGGAGTTTGCGAAGAAGTTCGACATCGAAACCGAAGTGATTTACAAAGACTATCCCTGCCCCGTGGTGGACTATCAGTCCGATGCGTTTAAGCTCATCGAGGAAGTGGCGGCAGAAGTGTATCCCGGCGTGGGCATCTGCCCTTATGTGATGACCGGCGGCACCGATGCAAAGTATTATAAGGATTTGAGTGACAACTGCCTGCGTTTTGCCCCCCTTTACATCAACGGGCAGCAGTACGAAAGCATTCATGGCCTGAATGAGAATATCAGCCAGGGGGCGCTGCCTATGGGAGTGGATTTTTATAAAAAGGTGATTCGGAAGAGTTAAAGCATGAAAAAGCGTAGAAAAAGGGGCTGTGAAAAAAGCATTCCCTAAAAAAGAAAGAAGGACCGATGGTTCATAAGAGCCAAAGGTCCTTCTTTTTGTGTTAAAATTAACTTGCAATGAAAAATTCAACACAAAATTATTCTACACCAAAGCAGGCGGT
>JAFUMV010000065.1 GCA_017482485.1 Lachnospiraceae bacterium | reverse complement strand
TACATAAAAATGAAGGATGATATTTCATGAAACTAAAAAGAGCAGCCAGCATTCCGCTGGTATTACACGACCCGTTCTTTTCCGTCTGGTCATCGGCAGATCATCTCTACGATGCGGACCCGGTACACTGGACCGGTATCCGGCAGCAGATGAGAGGATATGTGAAAGCGGACAAAAAGGTCTTTTCCTTTCTGGGAGACAGGGAGTTTCACGATGTGTTGGAGCAGAAGTCCGTTGAAGTTACAGCTACCGCCACAGAGTATATATTTGAAAATGAATTGCTGAAACTTAAGGTGCGTTTTACCAGCCCGCTTTTGCCGGAGGATATGCTTTTGGTATCCAGACCCTGCACCTATGTGGATTTTGAAGTGGAAAAAAAGCAGGCGTCCGAGGTTGAGCTGAATTTTGAAGTGTCTGCTGATCTGGTAAGACAGAACAGGGATGCGGTCATCGGATTTGTCGGAGAGAAGAAAAACGGAGAAGGCGACTTTTCCTATGCCTCCATGGGGCGCGCAGTACAGCAGCCTTTGGGCAGCAGCGGTGACAGGGTTGTGATTGACTGGGGATATGTTTACATGGCCTGTGCGCAGAAAGAAGCAGAACTGGCTTTTGATAAAGCGAATGAAAAACTTACCTTAAAGCTGCCTTTTGCCGGTGCAGACAAAAAGGCCGGCATGATTCTGGCCTATGACGATCTGCTTTCCATCAATTACTTCGGCCAGTGGAGAAAAGCTTACTGGACCAAAGAATATGCAACCATTCTGGATGCCATCGGAGCTGCTTTTGCGGATCGGGAAGAAGTGCTGAAAAAGGCGGCAAAGCTGGATCGGGAGATAGAAGCAAAGGCGCTGGAAATCGGCGGAGAGGATTACGCATTTTTATGCAATATGAGTTTCCGGCATGCTTTTGCAGCGCATAAGCTCATCACGGATGAAAACGGAGAGATTGTCTTTCTTTCAAAAGAAAATGATTCCAACGGCTGTATCGGCACCGTGGATGTAAGTTATCCGTCCGTTCCGCTGTTTTTGCTCTACGACACAGAGTATGTAAAGGGCATGCTCCGTCCGGTCTTTAAAATGGCGGCAAGCGATGTCTGGGAGTATGATTTCGCTCCTCATGATGTGGGAAGATATCCCTATGCCTGGGGCCAGGTTTATGGTCTGCGGCACGAATGGGATGGAGCGGTATACAAAAGAGCACAGCAGTGTGTATATCCGCCCTTCTATCTTTATCCTGCAGGAGCCGATGTATTTGATTTCAAATATCAGATGCCTGTGGAAGAGTGCGGAAACATGCTGATTATGATGGCAGAAGTATGTGAACGGGACAATAATGCAGATTTTGCCCGGGCGCATTGGGACGTTTTGAGCCAGTGGAAAGACTATCTGTTAAAATATGGTGCAGATCCGGGAGATCAGCTGTGTACCGATGATTTCGCAGGACGTCTTTCTCACAATGTCAATCTGTCTGTGAAAGCCATCATGGGCGTTGAGGCTTATGCAAAGCTGTGCGGCATGCTGGGCGACGAAGACGCAAAGAACCGGTATCATGAAATTGCAAAAGAGATGGCACAGGACTGGGAAAAGAGAGCGGATGTAGGAGATCACTACTGCCTGACCTTTGACAAGCCTGATACCTGGAGTCTGAAATATAATCTGGTATGGGATAAAATCTGGGGCAGCGGCCTGTTTTCTGATACGGTTTATGAAAAAGAACTTGCATACTATGAAAAGATGACCAATCAGTACGGTGTGCCCTTAGACAGCAGAGCAGACTTTACAAAGAGCGACTGGATTTTATGGTGCGCGTCCATGGCAAAAGACAGGGACCAGGCGATCAGGCTGTTAAAGCCGGTGGCAAATTATCTGGAAAATTCAGAGAGCAGGGTTGCATTCTCTGACTGGTATGACACAAAAACGGGCAACTACTGCCATTTTATCGGAAGAAGCGTTCAGGGCGGTATTTTCATGCCAATGCTTTTGGAAAAATAAAAAGCCGATTGCAAAAAGTAAAAAAGGATGTCGGGACAATGACAAAGTTGTCCGCGGCATCCTTTTTTTTCTTCTGATCAGCTTTTGGAGGAAAGTTCGGGTTCCGACAGCGGTATGGTTTCAGGCGGGGAATTTCTGTACTCAGACGGAGAAATTCCGTGATATTTTGTAAATGCACAGGAAAAATGTGCGATATCGTAAAAGGAAAGCCTGGCGGCAATATCCTCTATCGATAAAACGGTATTGGCCAGAAAGGACTCCGCCAACGCCATTTTCTGTTTTTTAACGTAATCAGAGGGAGAAATTCCATAAGTGCTTTTGAAGGCTCTGGACAGATAAGAAGCATCCAGGGATACCAGTTTTGCCACATCCGACAGCACAATCCGCTCCGTAATATTGTTATCAATATATGCTTTGGCGTTTACAACGGGAGAAGCCGGAATCGGAGTGCTTTTAGGCAGGCGCGCCAGCGCTGTGATGGTGCAGATGATGAGATCCTCCAGTTTATGTGTGATATCCTGCTCATCTGTTTTAAAAAGTTCCAGAATTTCTTCCAGATACAGCGGAGAATTGGTCTTTCCAAAGTGAATGATGTCATCAATTTTATAAAGGTGTAAAAGGGTGGTGGCAAAATCCGTCTTTTTATTGACATTAATAAATATTTTCTTCCAGGGATTCTGCGGGTTGGCATAATAATGATGGAAGGTGTGGGGATGCAGGATAAAGAAATCACCGGCAGATACCTTGTAGAGATGGGAATTTTCCTGTATGACACCTTCTCCCTGATAAACGTACTCGATGGAATAGCAGTCGGAATGCATTCGTTTTATCTCGTAGGACGGATCAGGATAGGTGATTCCGGACAGCAGATGAAGAATCTGGGTTTCGGAGGTACCGATATATTGATACATTTCCTCATAAGGAAACTGGGAAATCGCGTATTTTTTCATGGGTTATTCCTTTTATTTTACCCTTTTCCAATCAGAAGAATGGGTGTCTACAACATCTTTTACTGTCAGAACACCGTTTTCAACCACGAAGCGGATATCATATCCGGCGAAATTCATGCCGTAGATATAATCCGGCTTCTTATTATAAGCGGCTCTGGGATCCTGAGAAAGCACGTCAAATGCGGTCTGCTGCAAATCGGCCGGAAGGCGTTTTTTTAGCTCTGCCGGAAAAACCACCGTGACGGCGTCCGCTTTATGCGCTTCGCCAAAGCTTCCTTCAGCCTGCGGATGAGAATCCGTGTAAGCGAGATAGGGCTTGATGTCATAAATGGGAGTGCCGTCCAGCAAATCGGCACCGGATACGATCAAAACAGGCGCACCGTTTTCTTCATAGAAAACCTCTTCCAGACGCACGCTGGACAAGCCGATGGAATTGGGACGAAACGGAGAGCGGGTCGCAAATACGCCCTTACGCTCTTTCCCGCCTAATCTGGGAGGCGCTACGGTCAGATGAATGGAATCCTGTCTTGCTTTGGAAAAGCCCCATAACAGCCACAGATGAGAGTATTCTTCGATTCCGCGGATTGCATCCGGGTTTTTGAATTCTCCTTCAAAATGAATTTCTCCTTTCAGAGAGTCCACCAGTCCGCTCTGTCTCGGAATGCCGAATTTTTCTTTAAAATCGGTATGAATTTTGGCAACAACAATTAATTTATCATCCATTGATTAATTCCTCTGAGATAGAAACAAAAAAACCCTTGAAAATCAAGGGTTTTGACAGCTACCGAGGGGAGTCGAACCCCCGACCTCCGCATTACCAATGCGACGCTCTACCAACTGAGCTACAGCAGCATTCGTTGTTGTCTCACAACGAAATATACTATAACACAGGTTTTGATGCCTGTCAATTATTTTTTTGAAAAAAATTATATAAGAATTCAAAGTCTGTTTTGGTCCGCCTGGGAGTGAAAAAAACGCGGGTCGCTTTCGGACCCGCGCTGCTGAAATATACCTTTTTCGGGATCAGCCCTCTGCGCCGGTATCGGACTCCGGCTGTGCCATTGTGGCAACAGCAGCATTCTGTGCCGCCTGCAGCTGTGCAATCTGTGCATTGATGGATGCGATGGAAGCATCGGCTTCATTGACCGCATTTTGCGCCTCCGCCTTTTCCGTTTCGTCCACGGCGGTGGCAAGACGGTTTTCAGCTTCCGCCTTTGCTATGGTGGCATCTTCCAGCTGTTGCTGGAGTGCAGCCAACTTCACAGAATATTGTGACTGGTCATTGCGAAGCTCAAGCTCAAGCCACTGCTGTTCAATGACTGCGTCAGCTCCCGGCTGTGCCATGAACTCTGCGTTATGAATGCAGATGTTGGAGGCAGTGCCGTCATCATTGGTCTGTCCTGTGAGAATCCTCTCATTCTCCGGGGCCATTTCAAGTACGCCGGTGACTGCAAAGGGACAGCCTTCGGCAGCCGGCATGGCGCTGTAAGCACATACCGTACCCTGGTAGTGCACATCACAGGTTTCGGTGGGCACTGTATCCGGGGTGAAATATTCTACTTTTAGTGTGCTGCCGCAGAGGGCATCGTTTGGCAGCTTGCCGGACTTTGCGCAGACCGTTGCGGTGACGATGTCGGCAGGCTGTGAGAAGGACCTGTTTTCCAGTCCTTCATGAATCTGACTCATGACGCTGCGCCAGAGTTTCTTGGCAAGGCTTCGTTCTTCGCCTTTACGAAGCTTGGTATTATTGTCATATCCTGTCCAGGTGGAGCAGGTATAGTAAGGCGTATATCCGGAAAACCAGACGTCATTGTAGTCCGAGGTGGTTCCGGTCTTGCCGGCGATGGTCATGTTGCCAAAGTTGACGGAGGAACCGGTACCGGACTGGACAACATCCTTCATGGCATCTGTCAGCAGAAATGCGGTGGAAGGCTTGATAACCTGGCGGCTTTCTGTGACTGTATTATCCAGAATAACATTGCCTTCATGGTCCTTGACAATGGTATAAAGCTTGGGCTCAATATACTGACCGTTGTTTGCAATTGCCGCATAAGCCGCGGTCAGTTCCATGTTTGTGACACCGTTTGTGATACCGCCGAGGGCAAGTGACTGGGTGATATCGGAGTAGATCTTTCCATTTTTTCCACGCCGTCTACAAGAGTGGTGAAGCCGAAATTTAAAAGATATTCGTAGCCCAGGCGGGGGGTAATCTGTGTCAGCGCTTTAACTGTTACAATGTTTAAGGAATCGCGGATACCGTCTCTTAAAGAACAGATGCCTCTGTAGCCGGTGGTGTACCAGTTGGAAACCGGTCGGCCGCTGTCGTAATTAAAGGGACCGTCCACTTCCACGTCTGCCAGTGTCATGCCCGCACTGTCCAGGGCAGGTGCATATGTGGAAACAATTTTGAAAGTGGAACCGGGCTGACGCACCGTGTCGGTAGCACGATTCAGAGTTCTGTTTCCTTCCTTGGTGCCGCGGCCGCCAACCATGGCAGCAACATAACCTGTGGACTGATCCATGATTACCAGAGAAATCTGAGGCTGAGGGGTAAGGGAAATATTTTCACCGATAATTTCCGCATCAGCCGGGAGAGCAGCCTGCTTATAATTCTCAATGGAAATATAAGCATCATCCTTCGAGTTATACAGGAGATTGAAACTGCTGTCACCGTTATCCTGCTGGTATTTCCTGAACATTTCCGAGCTGATATTGACAATTTCTTCTTCGTCCTTTTCATTCTTGGTGCGATAAGTGAGCTTGTAGCTCAAAAGCCAGCGGGTACCTTCGGGATAATTCTCTTCGTTGGAACATACTTCATCGCAGATCTTCTGGATATCGGGATCCTGTGCAGCATAAATGCTCAGACCGCCGGAATATACCATCACATAAGCCTGGGTTTCGGTATAACCTGCCTGAATCAGATCTTCCAGAACCGCTTCCTTGACCGCATCCGCATAGTAGGAGTCAATGGAGGATTCCTCTACTTCCACGTTGGCAGTCTGAATGCGGTCGTAGACCGCTTCCGAATCAGCCTTGGCCTCGTCATATTCAGCCTGTGTGATATAGCCCTGCTCCAGCATGTTGTTCAAAACTTTCTCGCGGCGCTTGACATTGTCCTCAGGATGGGAGATCGGGTTGTACTTGGACGGATTCTGGGTGATGCCGGCGATGGTGGCACATTCGGAAAGCGTCAGTTCCCATACGTTTTTATTAAAATATCGCTTGGATGCCGCCTGTACGCCCAGGGTATTCTGCCCCAGGTTGATGGTGTTCATGTACTGTTCCAGGATCTTGGACTTATCGTTGGTGTCCCTTTCCAGCTGAATGGCCAGATACTGTTCCTGAAATTTACGTTTGAGCCTTTCCGCCAGTGTTTTTTCCTGGGTCCAGGTGGTGAGCACCGTATTTTTAATCAGCTGCTGGGTGATGGTACTTGCACCTTCCTGTCGTTCAAAACCGGTACTGACGGCTACAACACCGGCACGGATGATACCTTTGATATCGATGCCGTTATGTTCATAGAATCGTTCATCTTCAATCGCCACAAATGCATCTGCCAGATCCTGTGGAATCTGATCCATGGTCACCGGAACACGGTTGGAATTTTCAGCTACCAGTTTGGCGATCTGATTACCCTTGGAATCGTAAATGAAAGAAGAAAACCTGCTCGGTGTTGCATCTTCCAGATTGATCGTGGGGGCGGAATCTATGATACCCTTGAAGACACCAATCCCTCCACTGATGCCGATAATTCCTACCGCCAGAAAGAAAATGAGCAGTGCCTTCATAAAGGTCAGCAGAAATTTACGGCCCCATCTGGTGGAAGAAGACTGGAGTTTTTTCTTCTTTGCTTTTACACTCTTTTTGCTGTAATTCATGCAAATAAGCCTCCTTGATGGTCGCATGGTACGGGGAAATGGGCGCAAAAACCCACCCCTTTTTGGACATTACCTATTTGATTATAACAAACTTGGCCGCGAGAATAAAGGTTTTTCTTCCATATTAAGATATTCTTCACAAAATTTAACCCTTTTATACCGGAAGTTCTTGTCTGGAACGCCGCATTGATGGTAAGATATAAAAGGGCGTCCCTGTGACAGGCACAGTGCACGAAAATCAGAACTTTGCATGTCGCCCGGAAATTTGCCTCAGAGGAATGAACTTATGGAAGAAATCAGGGAACCTTATCGCGTGCTTTTGGAAGGAGGACAGGGGGAGCTGGTGGAGAAAAAGTCACGTTTTATCGCCACCGTTCGTCCCGTGGAATCCGAAGAGGAAGCGGTTGCTTTTATTGAAGAGATGAAAAAGAAATATTGGGATGCCAGGCATAACTGCAGCGCCTTTGTGATTGGAAAAAAGGCGGAGCTGACTCGCTGCAGTGACGACGGAGAGCCTTCCGGAACAGCGGGGCGGCCCATGCTGGAGGTTCTTTTGGGAGAAGGCATCCGCAATATTGCTGTTGTGGTCACCCGTTATTTCGGCGGGACGCTTCTGGGCACCGGCGGGCTTGTGCGGGCCTATTCGGGAGCGGTCAAAGAGGGGCTGAATGCCTGCCTGATCGGAACCATGCGTTACGGTGTGCGGCTGCTCATCGATACGGATTATAACGGCATTGGAAAAATACAGTATATTCTTGGGCAAAAGGGCATTGCGCCGGAGGACACCAGCTACACGGATCGGGTGGTGGTACAGGTCCTTTTGGCGGCGGAACTGGCCGATGGACTCAAAAAAGAGATTACGGAGGCAACCAGCGCCAGAGCGGTCATTACCGAGGTCGAAAAACTGTATTTCATTGACAAAGAGTAATTTTTTCTGTATAGTTAATGAGTTGACATAAAGTGATGGAGTTTGAGAAGATTCTGTGCTTTAATCATTTTTGTGTAAGAAAAAAGGAGGTGGTTTTATGACAGGTAATCAATCAGCAGGTGGAGACAGTACAGTACCCCGACGATCAGGTCCGGAACGAGGTCATGAAACCATGCTCCTGTCTGTAACTATTTGAATTTTATCCGGGCAACTGTTTTTTTTGCAAACAGCTGCGCTATGAAATATGGAACCTGACTGGCAGCATTGTGTTTTTGCTTCGCTCCGGTGCAGTTTTTGGAAGTGAGAGGTGATCTGAAAACAGATCGAACCGCTTACGGGAAAGCTGTGACTTCTTGTTGGTGGTATGCTTTTTAGGGCATAATCAATTAGGAGGAAAAGAGCGATGGAAGATATCAAAGAGACAAGAGTGATTGAAGAACTGCTGGAAAACAAGCAGTATACGAAGATACGCCAGGCGCTGGCCGAGCTCAATGAAGCGGATATTGCGGCGGTACTGGAGGATATGGAAAAGGAGGACATGCTGAAGGTATTCCGCATCCTGCCAAAGGATCTGGCAGCGGAAGTTTTTTCCTATATGGATGTGGACAATCAGCAGTTTGTCATCACCTCCCTTTCCGATAAGGATGCGGGAATTATCATAGACAATCTGATGGCCGATGATGCGGCGGATTTTCTGGATGAGATGCCTGCCAATGTGGTGACAAAAATTCTGGCAAATGCCAGCCCGGAAACGAGAAGGGATATCAATCATCTGCTGCGTTATCCGGAGGATTCCGCCGGGAGCCTGATGACGGTGGAATTTGTGGATTTAAAAGAAAATCTTACCGTAGAAGATGCCATTGAGCGCATCCGCAAAATCGGGTTGGACAGTGAAACGATCAACACCTGCTATGTGCTGGATAATCGGCGCAAGCTGATCGGTACGGTTTCCCTGCGCTATCTGCTTTTGCATAAGGCAGATGAAGTGATCGGCGATTTCATGAATGAAAACGTCATTTCCATCAATACCCTGATGGACCAGGAAGAAGTAGCCGATCTTTTCCAGAAATATGACTTTTTATCCATGCCGGTTGTGGACAATGAAAATCGGCTGGTTGGTATTATAACGGTAGACGACGTGATGGATATCATTGAAGAAGAGGCTACCGAAGATATTGAAAAGATGAACGCGATTCTGCCCGGCGACAGGCCTTACATGAAGACGCCTGTTTTTGAAATCTGCAAGAACAGAATTCCATGGCTGCTTCTTCTGATGCTTTCGTCCACCTTTACCGGACAGATCATCACATCCTTCGAAGATGCGCTGAGCAGCTGCGTGGTGCTCACCGCATTTATTCCGATGCTGATGGGAACCGGCGGTAATGCGGGCGGCCAGGCCAGCGCCACAATCATCCGCGGACTTTCCCTGAATGATATTGAGTTTTCTGATACCTTTAAGGTGATCTGGAAGGAAATCCGGGTGGCTATTTTCAGCGGTATTGTTTTGGCGGTCTGCAACTTTTTCAAACTGCTGTTTTTTGATAAAGTGGGAGTTACCGTTGCATTGGTGGTCTGCCTGACGCTGGTGGTGACGGTGGCAATTGCCAAGGTGGTTGGTGCTGTATTGCCTTTGATTGTAAAAAGAATCGGACTGGACCCGGCTGTTATCGCAAGCCCTTTCATTACGACCATTGTGGATGCAATGTCTTTGATGATTTATTTTCAGATCGCAACAGCACTCCTGCACATTTAGGGGCAGTGAGTGTGCGGCCGCTGCACATGAAGGCACAGAGCGGGTGTGGCTGCTGCACATTGTTTATGGATGACGCGGACAAAGCCGATTTTGTTCGTTGGGAAAGGAAAACACGGATATGAAACTGATTTCCTGGAATGTTAACGGCCTTCGTGCCTGTGTGACAAAAGGATTTATGGATTTTTTTAAAGAGGCGGATGCGGATGTGTTCTGCCTGCAGGAGACAAAGCTCCAGCCGGGACAGATCAAACTGGAATTGCCGGACTATTACCAGTACTGGAACAGCGCAGAAAAAAAGGGCTATTCCGGAACTGCCATTTTTACCAAAAAGGAGCCAATTTCCGTTGCATACGGCATTGGCGTTGAAGAACACGACCATGAGGGCCGCATGATCACGCTGGAATATCCCGAGTATTACATCATCACCGTGTATACCCCGAATTCTCAGGACGGTCTGGCACGACTGGACTACCGCATGAAATGGGAAGAAGATTTTCTTGCTTATTTAAAAAAGCTGGAAGAAACAAAGCCCGTGATCTTTTGCGGGGACCTCAATGTGGCTCATAAAGAGATTGATTTAAAGAATCTCAAAACCAACCGCAAAAATGCAGGATTTACTGATGAAGAGCGCGATAAAATGACCACGCTTCTGTCAAGCGGTTTTGTGGATACCTGGCGGCATTTTTATCCTGATGAAGCCAACATCTACTCCTGGTGGTCCTATCGTTTTCAGGCCCGTCAGAAGAACGCGGGGTGGCGTATCGACTACTTTATTGTGTCGGAAATTTTGAAGGATAAGCTTGCGGATGCCATAATTTATACGGAAATTATGGGGTCTGACCATTGTCCGGTCGGACTGATATTGAAAGATTAAAATGGATGCAGTAATTGTGATTCCGGTGATCGGGGTGACTGCGGTAGCAGTGGCTATTTTCAAAAAGAAAAAGAAAGTGTATAAATTTTTTTGTCGGCGACCGCAAGGTCGCCGATTCACATTTATTCTCCCTCTGCTGTGTTCATACGCTGTCGAAAAAGGTAAAGTAGGAAAGAAAACAACCCCAGACACCGCGTCTATACCCGGTGTCTGGGGCGTACTCTTTTTTGCGTTATTTTCCCTGGAATGACGCCCGCTTACGCATGGTGTGATCCAGAATTATTTTACGGATACGCAGGGAGGTGGGGGTTACCTCCAAAAGTTCATCTGTATCAATGAAATCCAGTGCCTGTTCCAGACTTAAGATCTT
>JAFUMV010000064.1 GCA_017482485.1 Lachnospiraceae bacterium | reverse complement strand
TCTCCGCTAAAGTGTCGTTTTTAGGCGACTCGATCAGATTATCATAAATCACCCTGTTTGTCAACACTTTTTTCAAAAAGTTTCGTTTGGTTTCATCAAACGAACGGAGAAGGAGGGATTTGAACCCTCGCGCCGCTATTAACGACCTGCACCCTTTCCAGGGGTGTCCCTTCAGCCTCTTGGGTACTTCTCCAGGTGCTGATTCATCATCAACTATTTAATTATTGATTCAAACCTCACCACGCTCCGCAGGTTGTTTTTGTTTGAATCTAACGGAGAGAGTGGGATTCGAACCCACGCGCCCTTTCGGACAAACGGTTTTCAAGACCGCCTCGTTATGACCGCTTCGATATCTCTCCAGGCCACACGCTTTGTGTCTTTCGTGTTCTGCACTTCATCAGCGCAAGATGTATTCTAGCAAAAACTAATCGCGGTGTCAACCATTTTTTTCAAAAAAAATATATTTTTTTACAACCTTTTTCATCACATTCCGAAAATGCCAAATCCGTACTTCAAAGCGGGAGCAACTCAATTATAAATCCTGTAAAAATGCAGCCGCCAGGGTCAGATCATCCGGTGTAGTAACTTTGATATTCTCATAAGATCCTTCCACAAGCTTCACTTTTTTATTCGTAAAGGTCTCCACTACCATAGCGTCATCGGTAATTTTTAATCCCTGTGTTTCCCATACCGATTTAGCAGACTCCATATCCTCATAAGCGCGATAAATCAGGCCGAAATCAAAAACCTGCGGTGTCTGCACCATCCATACCAGATCCCTTCTGGGGGTACTGGCAGCAAATCCGGTTTCATCCGCGATCTTAATGGTATCCTTAACAGGCATTCCCGCCACACAGGCGCCATAGGCTTCCACATTTTCCAGACATCGTTTTAAAATACTTTCTGTCACAACAGGCCGGGCACCATCGTGTATAAAAACATAGCCTTCTTTTGCCTTTTCCGGCATTGTATGCGCCAACGCACACAGCGCATTCCATACGGAATCATAACGTTCTTTTCCTCCGACAGTTATGGTATCCACTTTATGGAAATCATATGCATCCACAATTTCATTTTTACAATAGAAAACCTGATCCTGATCTTTCACCACCAGAATGATGGAATCAATGAGCGGCGACTCTTCAAAGGCCTTCAGTGTATAATATAGAAGAGGACGGCCTTTAATCTCCAGGTATTGCTTGGCAACCTTGGTTCCCATGCGTTTTCCCTGCCCTGCTGCCAGCACAATTGCAGTCGTAAATTTTCTTTCCATCAGATTCGTTCTCCCAGCCTCAGATTCGGCACCGCATTCAAATCCCAGCCATGCCGTACACCTTTGATATACTCATAATAACCTGCCACTCCGATCATCGCCGCATTGTCAGTACAGAAAATCGGAGATGGATGATAAAAAGTGATGTTCTGTTCAGCACAGGCCTTTTCCAACGCCTCCCGCAGATGAGAATTGGATGCAACGCCTCCAGCGATGGCAAATTTCTCCATTCCATACTGTTTTATTGCGTGCATGGAATGATCCACCAGTACGTCCACCACAGATTTCTGAAAAGAAGCTGCCACATCAGCCTGATTAATCTCTTCTCCCTTCATCTGACAGCCATTGATATAATTGAGCACAGCAGATTTCAGACCGCTGAAACTGAAGTCATAAACATTATCCTCTACTTTTGCCCTGGGAAAATGAATCGCATCCGGATTTCCCTCCCTGGATACCTTGTCAACCTTGGGACCGCCGGGATATCCCAGACCGATGGCCCGAGCCACTTTGTCAAAAGCCTCGCCGGCTGCATCGTCTCTGGTTCATCCCAGAATTTCGTATTCCCCATAGCCTTTTACCATTACAAGATGGGAATGACCACCGGATACCACCAGACACAAAAACGGAGGTTCCAGTTCCTTATTTTCGATATAATTGGCACAGATATGTCCTTCAATATGATGCACGCCTACCAGCGGCTTATCCGCTGCAAATGCAATTGCCTTGGCTGCCGAAACGCCCACTAAAAGAGCTCCGACCAGACCCGGTCCATAAGTAACTGCAATTGCCGTGATTTCCTGCAGAGTCACTCCCGCATCGGTCAGTGCCTTTTCCACCACCTGGTTGATTTTTTCAATATGTTTTCTGGAAGCGATTTCCGGCACTACACCGCCGTAAAGCGTGTGCAGATCTATCTGAGAATAAATCACATTGGACAGCACCTCTCTGCCATTTTTCACCACTGCTGCCGCTGTCTCATCACAGGAGCTTTCTATCGCAAGAATCAATACATCTTTTTTTTCATCTGTCATGATTTTTTGTCCTCGTTTGCATCTTCTTCAAACATTAGGTCTTCGGTTCTTCCGTCTTTTGCTGCAATTGCATCAGGGAAAATTTTGCGCACACCGCCCATGAACTCCTCCGGATGCACAAGAGACGGACTGTAATGGGTCAGCCAGAGCTTTTTGACTTCTGCCCGCTTCGCCATATTGGCCGCTTCCAGAAAAGTCATATGTTTGTACTCTTTTGCCTTATCTTTCTTCTCCGGTTCTCCATACATGCCTTCGCAGATAAAAAGATCCGCATCTGCTGCATTTTTCACGATACCTTCCGTTGGTCTGGTATCGGTACAATAGGTGACCTTAAGCCCCTTTCTGGTCTCACCCATCACCATATCAGGCGTGTATATTTTTCCATCAATTTCCAGAGTTTCTCCTTTTTGCAGCCTATTCCAGTAACGCTTTTCGATACCGAGAGATTCGGCCTTATCCAGTTGGAACTTACCTTTGCGCTCCACCACGATGCTATAGCCGTAACAGGTAACATTATGATTCACCCGAAACGTTTCTATTTTAAAGCCATCAAACGAAAAGGTCTGTTCCGTTTCTGAAATTTCCACACATTCAATTTTAAACGGCAGCTCCGGCGCGATGACGCGAAGCGCATTCACCGTTTTGGTAAGGCCTTTCGGACCAATGAGAAGAAGCGGCTGTGTCCGTTCTGCGTTCCCCATTGTGAGAAGCATTCCCGGCAGGCCGCTGATATGATCTGCATGAAAATGTGTAAAACATATGATATCGATCGGTTTGGGACTCCATCCTTTTTCTTTCATTGCAATCTGGGTTCCCTCACCGCAGTCAATCAAAATACTTTTTCCATTATATCGAACCATTAAGGATGTCAGCCACCGATAAGGCAGGGGCATCATTCCTCCGGTTCCTAAAAGACAAACTTCAAGCATTCTTTTCCTCCCGGATTCATGACGGCACTTCCGGCATGAATCTGCTTTTACAGGAGCTCGGTGATGTCCTCCATTTCCACCGGGATGGTGAATGCCTTTGCCATTTCCCGATAGCATTCCTCACACAAATCAAAACTGTGCCGCTGTCCATCCATAGTACTGAAATATCCAAAATCCTGTCTGCCCAAAAAGCAGCCTTCCTTCAGCACACCGTTCTCCACTTTCATAGACCGCCCGCAGCCGTTACATCTGACTGCCAGCAGCGTTTTTCCATCTTTTCCAAACTGACGCACGGTTTTTCCTCCTTTGAAAATCACAAAGCCAAGCTATGTGAATACTTCATATACAGACTCAGAAATTATACCGGATTTGCCTTAAAAAAAATACCGGTAATTCTTCCATGCGTTTCCTATCCTTTCCACATAATGAGGGCATCTTCCTTTGGTTTGTCATAAAAATTCTTCCGAATTCCCTCGGTAACGAATCCCAGCTCTTCATACAGCTTTATTGCAGGAACATTGCCTTTTCTGACTTCCAACGTAAAATTCTCTATGCCGACTTTCTTTCCCATTTCAAACAGAGCAAGAAGCATCTGCCTGGCAATACCCTGTCTTCGAAATTCCGGGGCAATAACCACATTGCAGACATCCGCATCCTCAAAGGACTGCCAGAGACCGCAACAGCCTATCACCGTTTCGTCCATCTCTGCCACTATATATAGCGCATTCGGATTCTTCAGCGCATCCAGATAACCGTCTGCTGTCCAGGCCTCCCCGGAGGACATTGCCTCAATTGCCGCAGCCTGTCCGGCATCTGCTTTTTTCATCTGACGAAATTTTAT
This sequence comes from Lachnospiraceae bacterium, assembly GCA_017482485.1. Lineage (GTDB taxonomy): Bacteria > Bacillota > Clostridia > Lachnospirales > Lachnospiraceae > Gallintestinimicrobium. Next base: position 30,229 of record JAFUMV010000064.1, on the reverse strand, counting down.
CCTTTTCTGTGTGGAAGTCAAAAACATTATCTCTGTTTTCTGTTCCATTGCTCATTCTCCTGCCGTATGTGCGGACGCCGGTGTAATTCCGGCTTTCATGCGCTCCTTTTCCGCTTCGGAAGCTTCCATTCGTTCCCGCTCAGCCTGAGACATACGCAGATATTCCGGCGTAAAGTCCCCCGCAGATATCAGTGCGCCCTCTTTGGCATATTCCGCTCCCAGCATGGCAATGGTAGCCGCACGCTGTCTGTTACAGCCGGCAGGCGCAAAGCTGTAAGGCACCTGCACGCCGCTCCGAATCTGCTTTTCATAAACAGGCACGCCATCTCCCAGAAAGATCACTTCTTTTCCCAGCGTATTCAGCTCATTAATCAGTTCTTCCACAGGCATGGCGCACTGCTTCTTTATCACCTGAAACTGCATCGTTTCTTTTATTCTTTCAAAGGTATACAGACCGGTATAAACCTGACTGCGTCTGGCATCCATCATCGGGCAGATCACTTTGTCACAGCCATACAGGTTCCAGGCCAGAGCATCCACGGTAGGAATTGCCGCCAATGGCTTATTCAGTGCCAGTCCAAGCCCCTTTGCCGTTGCGGAACCGATACGAAGTCCGGTAAAGGAGCCGGGGCCCGCCGCCGCCGCGATCAGGTCGACGGAAGAAAGATCCAGATCCACCATTTTTCTGATTTCATCCAGCATGGGTAAAAGTGTCTGGGAATGTGTTTTTTTATAATCCGTTGTATATTCCGCGATCAGTACATCATCTTCAACCAGCGCCACACTCGCCACCAGTCCGGAACTGTCCAGTGCTAATATTTTCATATTCTTCTCCATTCCGAAGCAATTTATCAATCATTTCCGATCCGGGTCACTGTGATTTTCCTGTAATCAAACCCCTTCTCCAGGTCCTTCTCAATCTTTATTTCGGTGTAATGCTCCGGTAAAATCTCTTCAATCAGATTCGCCCACTCGATCAGGCAGAGTCCTTCTCCATAAAAGCAGTCCTCATACCCGATTTCTTCCATTTCTTCAACATCACCAATCCTGTACACATCAAAATGATAGAAAGGCAGCCTGCCTTCCTCATAAACCTGTACAATTGTGAATGTGGGACTGCTTACAGGTTCTGTAATACCAAGACCGGCTGCAACTCCCTGGGTAAAAACGGTTTTCCCAACGCCCAGATCCCCGATCAGCGTATAGACCTGTCCTCTACAGGCTTCTTCTCCTATTTTCTTTCCAAAGGCGTATGTATCCGCCGCGCTGAAACTCTCTATGATCATAACTGATTACATCCTTATCTGTACCTTTTTCGGCGACATATGACGGGAAATCATGGAAATCACGTCCACCTGCTTTGCGCCCAGATCTTTTCTGGGAAAGATGCTGGCATTAACTCTGCTTGTATATAAAATGAGGCTTTTATTTGTAGAAACAGCCTTATACATATCATCCCATTTCTGGAACTGTTCTGTTTCCCCCTGAGACACCCACACGCCTTCTTCTGTCATTTTATAATGAAGAGGCTCTTTAAACACCGGATTCAAAGCCTGCCGTTTTGCTCTCAGGTACAAAGAAACCGGCTGATACGCCAAAAGAATCAGTCCGAAAATCAAGTAAAGCAGATAACCGTTCATAAAGAAAGCCACAACCCCCAATGCCCCCACGGTAGTTCCCAGAATACCGGCCGAGCCTGTAAAAGTGTGGTGCAGCATATAGTCATACAACGTACTTGCGTCGATTTTTACATCAAATTCTAATTCCATTTTCATCCTCCTGTAAAGTAAAATGCCCCTCACAGTCTGTCCGGAAACCTTCCGGATACTTATTTTCAACACTAATAGACTACAACATTCCGTCTTTTCGGTCAAGCAAAAATAGTGCGCGTTTTACGCACCCCCCGTGTCGAGCGCGGTCGCGTAAGCGATAATTTTGCCGCGAAAAAGTGCGTATATTCGTATTTTTTATTCGATAAGAAGTGAGGTTTCCTGTCGTACAAAAAAGCCCCGTCAGCAACGGGGCCTTCTTATCCTGCTATTACTTCTGTGCTGCTTTCAGAATCGGACTCAGCTTTTTATAAATCAGAATTGTTAAAAGCGAAACCAGCGATCCCTTCAAAAGATTCAGCGGCGCCACACATAGGATCACCAAACCGGTCACGCTGTCGATGGAAGGATGAATTGCCGTTCCCATGGCAATAATGGAATCCAGCGGCATTCCGTACATCCGTGCAAATTTGGGCAGCAGATAAACGGCATTGAAAAAGGTGCCGAAGCTGGTCATCAGAAATGTTCCTGCTATTGTTCCGATGATTGCATTCTTTCTGCTCTTTTTGTGCAGATAAATAATTGAGGCCGGCAGCACCAGCATACAGCTGGTCAGGAAGTTAGCCAGTTCGCCCACAAAAGCGGTGGAAGAAGGTTTAATAAATATTTTGATCAGAATTTTGCAAAATTCGATCATAACACCAGCCACGGGGCCATAGGCAAAAGCTCCGATCAGCGCAGGAAGCTCCGAAAAGTCAATGGCATAGAAGGAAGGAGCAAAGGGCACCGGCATCTCCATCACCATCAGAATTGCGGAAATTGCAGAAAAAACACCCATTACTACAATTTTGCGTGTTGCAAGGATTCTCTCGGTATCTCCTTTTTTCTTTTTGACCGCTTTTTCCACCGCATAGGCAATGCCAAAGGCGATGGCCACCAGGCCCAGAAATTCCAGGACGAAAATAAGGTTTTCGGATACGGTTTGCAGTAACTGATTCATACTTTTCTCCTTTCGTTTTGCGAAGGGAAAGTTCTCTTGCTTCTGATCCGGCGTCTATAATTGCGGCAACAGACACGCGATGCAAATCCTCCGACAAGATTCCGGAGGACACACTCGTTTGGTCCGTCACTCATATAAACGAAAAGCCCGAAAGAAAATAACTTTCTTCCGGGCTGTAATTCCAGATCGCTTGCATAAATGATAAGAAATGCTTATGGTGCAGTCCAAAAGCGCTGCCTCCTTCTTCCATTCATGCATATGTTTGTCTTCTTTCATCCAGACTGTACTGTCGGCTCCGGACTTCTCCACCTGTAATGCTTTGCAGCTTATGGAGTCACCGAATCATGCCTTGCGGCTCGTGGGCTATACCACCGGTTGGGACTTGCACCCGACCCTGAAGAACTTTACCTTATGATTGCGCCTGAATTCATCCAGGCACGCTTTACCTGCTTATCATACAACAGAGACACCACACTGTCAACGCTTACTTTTTGTCCAGTCTCATGGTCAGGCTGATGCGTTTCTTATTCAGATCCACGTCCAGCACCTTCACATCCACAATATCCCCAACACTCACTGCTTCAAGAGGATGCTTGATATAACGTTCTGTGATCTGAGAAATATGCACCAGACCATCCTGATGAACACCGATATCCACAAAAACACCGAAGTCAATGACATTGCGCACGGTTCCTTTTAAAACCATGCCGGGTTTTAAGTCCTTCATATCAAGAACATCGCTGCGCAGAATTGGCGCAGGCATATTTTCTCTGGGATCACGGGCGGGTTTTTCCAGCTCTTTGAGAATATCCGTCAGGGTGATTTCGCCAATGCCAAGTTCTTCTGCCAGTTTCTTTTTGTCGCGGATTTTATGCTCCAGCACTGCCGTTGCGGATGCCGCCGCTGCAGCCTCACTTGCAGCGTTTTGAGCGCTCTTTACATTGTTCGCATTATTTCCTGCATTTGCTGCATTTTTTCCTGCGTTTTTACCATTTTCTTCCAGCACCATCCCATTCATCGCTGCTGCCAATGCCTTGCCCATGGCAGTATTGGTGTTACGAATGACGATCTGTTTCTGGCGTCTGTCATTTTTATTCTTACCGGCATTGCTGCTGTGTACACCATCACCGGTCTTTGCGCCTGCTGTCTGACCGGCTGCAGCCTGACCATTCGTCTTTCCTGCTGCCTTCTGTTTTTTTGCCTGTGCCTGCAGTGTGCGCACATCATCCATGGTAAGATCCAGCTTTTCCAAAAGCTTCATTGTTGCTTCATAGGATTCAGGATGAACACTGGTTGCATCCAACGGATTATCACCATCCAGAATGCGCATGAAACCGGCGCACTGTTCGAAAGCTTTGGGTCCAAGTTTGGCAACCTTCAGCAGCTGTTTTCTGTTGGTAAAACGTCCGTTGGTTTCCCGATATTCCACTATATTTTTTGCAATTGTCTTAGAAACACCGGAAATGTACTCCAGAAGGGACGCCGAGGCGGTGTTTAAGTCCACACCCACTTTATTTACACAATCTTCCACGACGCCGTTGAGAGCTTCACCCAGTTTTTTCTGATTCATATCATGCTGATACTGGCCGACACCGATGGATTTGGGATCAATTTTTACCAGCTCTGCCAACGGATCCTGCAGTCTGCGCGCGATGGAAGCTGCACTTCTTTGTCCCACATCAAAATTGGGAAATTCCTCTGTTGCAAGCTTACTTGCAGAATATACGGAAGCGCCTGCCTCATTGACAATCACGTACTGCACAGGTTTTTTGAGTTCTTTGATCAGTTCCACAATCACCTGCTCTGATTCTCTGGACGCAGTTCCGTTTCCGACAGAAATCAAAGAAACATCATATTTTTCAATCAGGCGCTTTAATTCCTTTTTCGCCTCTTCTATCTTGTTCTGAGGCGCAGTGGGATAGATCACTTTGGTATCCAGCACTTTACCGGTTGGATCTACCACCGCCAGTTTACAGCCTGTACGGAAGGCAGGGTCCCAGCCCAGCACCACCTTCCCTGCAATAGGAGGCTGCATCAGAAGCTGTTCCAGGTTTTTGCCAAAGACATTAATCGCACCTTCTTCCGCTTTTTCCGTCAGGTCATTGCGAATTTCTCTCTCGATGGCGGGGGCAATCAGTCTGCTGTAGCTGTCCTCTATCACTTCTTTCAAAACAGGCTCAGTGATCGGATTTTCTCCGACAATTACTTTTTTGGCCAGATACTGTAAAATTCGCTCTTCAGGAGCTTCTACTTTCACAGTTAAAAACTTCTCGGCCTCCCCTCTGTTTAGAGCCAGTATTCTGTGACCTGCCGCTTTCTTCACGGGCTCTTCATAGGCATAATACATTTCATAAACGCTGGCTGCCTTCTCATCCTTGGCCGTGCTCGTAATTTTTCCCTCTTCCACTGTCAGATTACGGATAAAAATACGATAATCGGCCTCATCGGAAATCGATTCCGCAATGATATCCTTTGCACCCTGCAGCGCATCTTTCACATCCGAAACACCTTTTTCTTCACTGATATATTTCGCAGCTTCCGTTTCCAGAGCTTCCTTCGTCTGCTGCGCCAAAATAAATTCAGCCAGCCCTTCCAATCCCTTTTCCTTTGCAACACTGGCCCGGGTCTTTCGTTTGGGCCGATAGGGACGATATAAATCCTCCACCACAACAAGAGTCTCTGCCGCCAGAATTTTTTCCTTTAATTCATCGGTCAGTTTTCCCTGCTCTTCAATGCTGCTTAAAACAGACTCTTTTTTCTCCTCCAGATTACGAAGATAATTCAGCCGTTCGTAAAGATCACGCAGAATCTCATCGTTTAAGGAACCAGTCACTTCTTTTCTGTAGCGGGAAATAAACGGAATTGTATTTCCCTCATCGATCAGCTTTACTGCTGCTTCCACCTGCCAGCGCTCTACCTTCAGTTCTTCTTTGAGCTTGTTTAAAATGTCCATTTTCTTCCTCTCTATTCTGCCGCCATGGCGGTCATGACATCCGGCCGTCTCCCATAAAATGACAGAGGCCCTTTCCTAAGTATAGCGGAAAAGGTGTCCTCATTTCAAGTCCTGATTGCTTCACACTTTTTTCATTTGTCACCGGCATAAAAAAGTGTTAAAATGTACGCTATATACATAGAAAGGATTTTTTGATATGGAATACGATAATCAAGTGCAGCAGCCCGTTTCCAGACCCAACGGTTTTGCTACAGCTTCCCTCGTATTGGGGATTATTGCTCTTCTCTCTGCTTTTACCATGACGATATTGCCGCCTCTGATCTTTGGCAGCCTTTCCATTATTCTTGGAATGTTGTCCAGAGGTTCCGGCAAAATGAGCAGCCGTGCGCTGGGCGGCGTTATTTCTTCCGGAAGCGCTCTCGTCATTAATGTGGCGATTTGCGTGATAGCTTTTTATACCGTATTTTCCAATCCGCAAATGACAGAAGAATATTGGAATACCTTAAATGAAGCGTATGAGCAGATGACCGGTATGACTTTTGATGAAATAATGGAAAACTATGGAATAGACCCCGAATTGATTCAGAAATGAGGAATAGAATAATGAAGGTATATGCAACCAGTGCCGAATTAAAGGCCAGAGCCAGAGGTGCTCTGACCGGTCACTATTTATCCTGTGTCGGCGCTTATGTTACTTTGATGGTCATGCAGTATGTGATTACTGTTCCCGGCGCATTACTTGACGTAAAACCTCCGTTGGGCATCATTTTATATTATGGACTGAATTTCCTGTTGGATTTGTTTTTTGCGATTTTCAAAGTCGGTATTGCCTGTATGTTTTTATCTAATGCATGCGGACATCCGATCCATGCAAATACCATTTTTACGGGCTTCTGGAACAGTCCCGGAAAAGCGATGCAGATTCAGTGTTTCCCTTCCCTGCTTCTCTTTTTGCCCACCATCCTGCCGGACTTATGTTTACAGCAGTTTTTCGTCTCCAAAAATGACCGTTGGCTGATTTATGGTCTGGCAATTGCTCTGATTTTTTTGCCGTTGGCTCTTTATGTCGAAATCATATATTCGCAGGTTTATTTTATTATGCTGGACTTTCCGGAAATGGAGGCTGTTGAATGTCTGAGGGCTTCCCGCAAGCTGATGAAGAAAAACAAAGGCCGTTATTTTTATCTGATGCTCAGTTTTCTTCCTCTGTCTTTGCTTGGAACCTTGAGCTGCGGCATAGGCAACCTGTTTTTATTTCCTTATAAGCAGCAGACTTACGCAAACTTTTATCTTGATCTGATTGAAAAAAAGCAGGCCTCTTAAGCCTGCTTTTTTCATCCGTTTTGCATTATTCATCTTATTCCATTTCAGCGATACGTTCCAACGCTTTTTTCACTGATTCTTTTTCCAAAAGCTGCGCTTCAAATACAATGTGCTGATGCTCTTTTTTGCCGCCGATGACTGCAAAAAGCTGTTCCATCGTTGCATGCGCCATTTCAACTGCCGGCTGACGCATGGTTGTAATAGCAGGAATGAAATAGTCCCCCATCGTAAGTCCGTCAAAACCGGCTACCGATATATCCTCCGGTACCCGTATTCCGCTATCGTGCAGTGCACGACAGGCACCGATTGCCATTACGTCAGAAATTGCAAAAATTGCATCAAATTCCTCATTCAGATTAATCAGTTCCTGTGTAAGACTATAGCCGTTTTCCATGGAATATTCCGCCCGACCACTGTGCATATAACGAATCAACGCAGGCCGTTCTTCAATTCCATATGCAGCCAGAGCATTTCGGTATCCCTGCAGACGCATGCTACCGATACTTCCATCCTCTTCCGTAGCAGTCAGAATTGCAATCCTGCGCTTTCCCTGGCAGATCAGATACTCTGTCATACGATAACTTTCCTTACAGTCATCAACCGATATCGAAGAATATAAATTTCTGCTCATATTCTCAGGCGGACAGCCTACCGTACTCAGAATAAACGGAACCTGAATCTTTTCCAGTTTCTCATTGGAATGAAAATATCCTCCCAGAAAAACAATCCCTCTCAGCCGCTTTTCCTTAATCAGCTCCAGAGCGATATCTACCTCATCTTCATCAAACTCGACATGGCGCATGACCATTGCATACTTTTTCTTCTGTATACATTCTTCCATTACCTGAATCATGTCTGCAAAAAAAGGATTCGTCATGCCTTTAACCAGAATCGCAATACACTTTGCATCTGTCCGCTTTAGATTTCTGGCACTGTTGTTGGGCACATAACCATACTCCTGTATAGTGTCCATGATGCGCTGCTTTGTTTCCGCAGTAATGTCGGGATGATTATTGATGGCCCTTGAAACAGTGCTGACACCGACATTGCACAATCTGGCTATATCCTTTATCGTTATTTCTCCCATATCATATAGTCCTATCTTCGATGCCGAATTCAAAAGGTCTTGCAGGCAATGCCGATGCAGACCTTTTTAAACCCAACACTTATCTTCTGATGTTGTATCCAGTTTAACATGATTTTCAGCCGATTTGCAAGATGATTGTTAAATCAGCCCTTCACCGCTCCGGCCACAACACCTTCGATGATATATTTCTGACAGGAGATATAAAATACAATGATGGGAATAATCGCAAGGACCAAAACACCCATCATGGCACCCATATCAATGGAGCCGTATCCGCCGCGCAGATACTGTACCGCTATCGGAATCGTTTTCCATCGCTTCAGGTCAATTACCAGATATGGAAGCAAATAGTCATTCCAGATCCACATGGTCTGTAAGATTGCAACTGTAATGCAGGTAGGCTTCATAATTGGAAGTACTACCTGAAAGAAAGTCTGCAGCGGGGCACAGCCATCGATCATTGCCGCCTCTTCGATTTCCAGCGGAATACTTTTACAGAAGCCGCAGAACATGAATACTGAAAGGCCCGCACCAAATCCCAGGTATACAATAATCAGGCCTACCGGATTGCTAAGATGCAGCATATTGGCAATTTTGGATAATGTAAACATTACCATTTGAAAAGGTACGATCATGGAAAACAGACACAGATAATAAATTGTACTTGTCATTTTATTATGTACGCGACTGATATACCAGGCACACATTGAAGTACACACCACAATTACCAATACGGAAAATACTGTGATAAACAGCGATACAAAGAAGGCGTCTATCAATCCTGTCTTCTCAATACCATTGATGTAATTTTCCAGCCCAACAAACATTTTGCCTGTGGGGATAGCAAAAGGCTTCCTGCTGATGTAGGCTTTTTTCTTAAAGGAGTTAATAAAAACAAGAATAATCGGGTACACATAAGCAATGGACAGTAGGCTGAAAAATACCGTCAGCACTGTTCCGTGCTTTGCTCTTCTTACCCGGCTCACATCATCTTTCGCTTTCTTAGCCATTACTGCTGTACCTCCTTTCTTCTGGTCAGATAGTTCTGCGTCAATGCAATCGCTGCAACAAGTATAAAGAAAATGACTGCTTTAGCCTGACCCACACCTTCCCATCCGGCACGGCCATAAAATGTGCTGTAGATATTCAGCGCCAGCATTTCTGACATATTGGAAGGCTCACCATTTGTCAGTGCCAGGTTCTGGTCAAACAGTTTGAATGAGTTTGTCAATGTCAGAAAAGTACATATGGTAATGGAGGGCATTACCATAGGAAGAGTCACCTTGGTCAGAATCTGTTTGGAATTGGCTCCGTCAATCTTGGCCGCTTCCAACAGATCTCCGGGAACATTCTGAATACCGGCAATATAAATGATCATCATATAGCCGACCTGCTGCCAGCACATCAAAATGACCAGTCCCCAGAAACCATAAGTTGCAGAGTAGGTCAGCGTTCTGTTAAACTGCATCAGAATACCGTTTAACAAAAGCTGCCAGATATATCCCAGAATGATACCGCCAATCAGGTTGGGCATAAAAAATACTGTACGAAAAATATTGGTTCCTTTAATCCCCTTCGTCAAAAACCACGCAACTGCAAATGCCAGCACATTGATCAGAACCACAGTTACAGCCGTAAACAATGCAGTATACCATAAAGCATGTACGAACGTGGGGTCTGTAAATACCTTTTTATAATTTTCCAATCCTATAAACTTCGCATCCGTTACCGTTGTGAATTTACAGAAGGATAAATAGATACCCATGATAAAAGGTGCAATAAATCCCAAAATAAAGGCCAGCATTGTGGGTAATACAAAAATTGGGAAATACCTCTTAATTGCTTTCTCCATACCTTTTCCTCTTTCTTTAAAAAAGGGTGGGCATAACTGCCCACCCTGTATTGTTTTCTCAACCGCCTGACAGCTGAACAGGTATTTCCTTATTCTGCCTTTGCAGCTGCAGCTTCTGTTGCCCAGCCATCTACGAATGCTGTTACAACTGCATCCCATTCGCCTGTGCCCTGAGCATACTCAAGCAATGCGGAACCAACGCCGTTCTTCCACTCTTCGGAAGGCATGGTTGTGAAGTTCCAGGTTACTGCTGTATGGCCTGCTGCGATATCTTCGTTAGCTGCTGCTACCAGCGGGTTAGCAGGCAGATAGTCAGCCATTGTTGTGAAAGGAGTTACAAAGCCCATGTCATTTGCAAGAGCAGATCTTCCTGCATCGCTGGTAACTACCCAGTTGATGAATGCCAATGTAGCATCAATATCAGCCTGATCAGCCTTTGCATTTACACACCAGTAGTTCTCAGAACCTGTGCACAGACCCTGATTCTCTTCGCCTTCACCACCGATGTAGATAGGAAGCATGCCGAGTTCTTCATCAGAGATCTCTTCAGCAGCAGCGATATCGCCGTATGCCCATGTACCGTTCTGGTAGAATACTGCTTCCCCTAAAGCGAATTCGGAAGCAGCATCTTCACCTGTCTTGGAAGAAAGGAGGCTGGGTTCGCATGTTGCATTGTTGATGTACAGATCCCAGATAGCCTTGTAGTTGTCAAGATATGTACCTTTGATAGCATCGGTAGAGCTGATGCCGTCAGCCTTGTATTCATAATAGATAGGCATATTAGCAAGGTGAGTCTTGAATCTCCAGTCGGAAGAAGCGTCCATACCTGCACTGGTGAATGCGCCCAGAATGCCGAGCTCATCTTTCTTAGCCTGAATATCTTCTACAACAGCCTTAAAGGTATCGAAATTGTTGATTTCTTCTACGCTTGTAGCAACTGCACCTTCTGTTTCAAAATAGTCATTCAGCAGAGTCTTATTGTAAATGATACCATAAGTTTCGATAACATATGCGATACCGGATACGGAACCATCTTCATTCACCAGAGCGAAATCATCGCTGGACAGGTTCTTATAAACATCGCTGTCTTTCAGATCATAGCAGTAATCTTTCCATGTAGCAAGACCTACAGGACCGTTAACCTGGAACAATGTAGGAGCTTCCTCTTTAGCCATTTCGGACTTCAGAGTAGATTCATATGTACCGCTTGATGCAGTAACAACGGTAACCGGAACACCGGTCTCTTCAGTATAAACTTCAGCCAGTGCTTCCCACTGTTCAGCCTGTTCGGGCTTGAAGTTCAAATAATAAACTGCGCCATCGCCAGCTTCTGCTGCAGGTGCTTCTGCCACTTCACTTTCTGCTGCTTCAGACTCAGCTGCAGGTGTCTCAACAGCTTCGCTCTCAACTTCAGCAGCTTCGCTTGCAGGTGCTTCTGTGCTTGTAGAACCGCAACCTGCCAGTAATGTGGTAACCATTGCTGTGCCGAGCACTAAACTTAATAATTTCTTTTTCATAACATGTCTCCCTTTCTCTGCAATTTATTGGAAACGTTGTCGGTATCGTTTTCGGTAACGTTTCCATTTCTTACAGTCAAATATTACCATATGTCTTTTTATCTGGCAATCCCCAAACATCAATTTTGTCATTATATAAAAATTTGTTTCGCTTTTTTTGTCAATTTTCTACAAAAATAGATTTTCGCGGTGCGATCCATCGCAGGGGCTTTTTTAGGCTATAGAAATCCGGAGGACTTTCCTATCTCAAAAAATGGACAGGAAACTTCATTATCAGTCTCCTGTCCACACTTTCATACACAATTTTCCTTTAATCCGTCTGTATTACAGACCCTCTTCAGGCATTCTCTTCCTCAGGCTTTCTTGCACTGATCCATTTCAGATATGCATTGATAAAAGGATCCAGACCGCCGTCCAGCACGCCGTCCGCATTTGCCACTTCCTGATTGGTGCGCAGATCCTTTACAAGCTTATACGGCTGCAGAACGTAAGAACGGATCTGATTGCCCCATGCAATATCCTTCACTTCACCGCGGATATCGGAAAGCTTCTCCGCATTCGCTTCCTGCTTTAACAGATACAGTTTCGCTTTCAGCATCTGCATGGCCTTATCCTTGTTCTGGAACTGAGAACGCTCATTCTGACACTGTACCACGATGCCCGTAGGAAGGTGGGTGATACGGATCGCGGAAGAAGTCTTGTTGATATGCTGACCGCCCGCACCGCTGCTTCGATAGGTATCGATACGAAGGTCTTCGGGATTAATATCAATATCCAGATCCTCTTCGATATCGGGCATGACGTCCAGAGACACGAAGGAGGTCTGACGTTTGCCCTGGGCATTGAAAGGGGAAATACGAACAAGACGATGTACGCCCTTTTCCGATTTCAGATAGCCGTAGGCATTCTCACCATTCACCTGGAAGGTAACGGACTTGATACCGGCTTCTTCACCGTCCAGATAGTCCAGCACTTCTACAGAAAATCCTCTCTTTTCCGCCCATCTGGTGTACATGCGGTACAGCATACCGCACCAGTCACAGCTCTCTGTTCCCCCCGCACCGGCATTAAGTTTTAGGATCGCATCATTCTTATCATATTCACCGGAAAGCAGGGTGCCGATTCGAAGTTCTTCCAATTCATTGATGAACTCATCCAGCTCTGCTCTTGTTTCTTCCACCATATCCGGATCATCCTCTTCATAGCCCATTTCTATCAGGGTTTCGATATCCGAATACTGGGTTTTGAGCTTTTCACAGAGCTCCTTGGTATCCTTTAAATTCTTTAATTCTTTCATTTTGCGGTTTGAAGAATCCGGATCATCCCAAAAGCCCGGAGCTTCCATTTCCATCTCCAGTTCTTCAATCCGTTTGCTCTTTCCGTCAAGATCCAGAGAATCGATAACTTCCTGCAAAGTTGTCTCATAACCCTGCAGTTCGAACTTCATCTGATCAAGTTCCACCATAGCCATATTTTCAATTTCCTCTTGTTCACATTTTCGTTCAGACTGCGGCAGCCGTCAACTCACATCTTAGAAACAGTTAAGCCATAGAACGGGCACAGTTTAATGACGTCCGCAGCAGTTCTTATACTTTTTGCCGCTTCCGCAGGGACAGGGATCGTTGGGGTAAACTTTGATTTTTTCCCTTTTCACAGGCTTCTTCGGACCGGATTCGTCCTTATTCGTACCGGTTACCTTAGCCATCTGTTCTCGCTCCACCTTCTGTTCAATACGGATGTGGCACAGAACGCGAACGGTATCTTCTTTGATGCTGTTTGTCATATTTTCAAACATCTCATAACCGTTCATCTTATATTCAACCAGCGGATCTTTCTGCGCATATGCCTGCAGACCAATTCCCTGCCGCAGCTGATCCATATCATCGATATGCGTCATCCACTTTTTATCGATTACTTTCAAAAGAATCACGCGCTCAGCCTCACGGATCATTTCCGCTTCCGGAAACTCCGCTTCTTTTGCTTCATAAAACTTTACCGCTTCTTCTTTCAGCTGCTGCTTAAGTCCGTTCTTTTTGGGGCTGCTGACTCTCTCTTTCGTAATCGGAGCCAACGGAATGATGGGCAAAAGCAGTGTATTTAATTCTCTGAAATTCCATTCATCAACATCGGAATCCTCACCGATTACCATGTCCACTGTGTTGTCCACAATATCCGTAATCATCTTGTAAATCACATCGCGCATGCTCTCGCCATTTAATACGCGGTGCCGCTCAGCGTAAATGATTTCACGCTGCTCATTCATAACCTGGTCATATTCCAGCAGATTCTTTCTGATACCGTAGTTATTTGCCTCAATTTTTTTCTGCGCATTTTCGATGGCTTTGGTCAGCATCTTGTGCTCAATTTCCTGTCCTTCCGGAATTCCCAGAGCGTTGAACATGGAAATCATCTTTTCGGAACCGAACAGACGCATCAAATCGTCTTCCAGGGAGATGAAGAACTTGGATTCACCGGGGTCACCCTGACGTCCGGAACGTCCGCGCAGCTGATTGTCGATACGTCTGGATTCGTGACGTTCTGTACCGATAATCTTTAAGCCGCCGGCCGCCTTGGCCTCATCATCCAGCTTGATATCGGTACCACGGCCCGCCATATTGGTAGCGATGGTAACCGCACCGTGAATACCTGCATCCGCAACGATTTCCGCCTCCAGTTCATGGAATTTCGCATTCAGTACCTTGTGCTGAATGCCTTCCCTGCGAAGCAGTCCGGAAAGTTCTTCGGAAGCCTCGATCGTAATGGTGCCAACCAGCACGGGCTGGTCCTTCGCATGGGCTTCCTTAATCGCATCAACGATCGCGCCCAGTTTCTCTTTTCTCGTTTTGTAAACAGCATCATGCTGATCAATTCTTGCGATCGGACGATTCGTGGGAATTTCCACAACGTCCATGCCGTAAATATCACGGAATTCCTTTTCCTCTGTCAAAGCGGTACCTGTCATTCCGGCCTTCTTCTCGAACTTGTTGAAGAAGTTCTGGAAAGTAATGGTCGCCAGCGTTTTGCTCTCACGCTTTACCTTCACGCGCTCTTTTGCCTCAATGGCCTGGTGCAGACCATCAGAATAACGACGGCCGGGCATGATACGGCCTGTAAATTCATCAACGATCAGTACCTGGTCGTCCTTCACCACATAGTCTTTGTCGCGATGCATCAGATGATGCGCACGCAGCGCTAAAATGATGTTATTCTGGATTTCCAGATTTTCCGGATCCGCCAGGTTCTCGATATTGAAAAATCTCTCAACCTTGGAAATACCCTGTGCAGTCAGATTGAGCACCTTATCCTTCTCATTGACAACAAAGTCTCCGGTCTCTTCCTGTTCAACACCCATAATGATGTCCATCTTGCTTAAATCTTCCACATCGGCACCGCGCTTTAACTGCCTTGCGAGAATATCGCAGGCCTGATAAAGACTTGTGGATTTGCCGCTGGAACCGGAAATGATCAGAGGGGTACGCGCTTCATCGATCAGGACAGAGTCCACTTCATCGATAATCGCATAATGCAGATCTCTTAAAACAAGCTGTTCTTTATAAATCGCCATGTTATCGCGCAGATAGTCAAATCCCAGCTCATTGTTGGTCACATAAGTGATATCGCAGGCATAAGCAGCTCTGCGTTCTTCCGGCTTCATACTGTTTAATACAACGCCGACTTTCAGTCCAAGGAATTCATGAATGGCGCCCATCCACTGCGCGTCACGGGATGCCAGATAATCGTTAACCGTTACGACATGTACACCACGCCCTGTCAACGCATTCAAATATGCGGGCAGTGTGGAAACCAATGTCTTACCTTCACCGGTTTTCATCTCTGCGATACGTCCCTGATGCAGAATAACACCACCAATCAGCTGCACATGGAAATGTTCCATATTCAGCACACGGCGGCCCGCTTCACGGACAGTCGCATATGCTTCCGGCAAAAGATCATCCAGTGTTTCACCGTCCGCCAGACGCTTCTTATATTCCTTTGTCTTATCCCGCAGCTGCTCATCTGTCAAGGCCTGCATCGTCGGGCGAAGATCCTCAATCTTTTTTACAATAGGCTCAATTCTTCTGAGTTCTCTTTCGCTATGGGTACCAAAAACTTTCTCTACTAAACTCATGTATCTGTTCTCCAATCAATCATACATGCAGGCTTTTGCACCTGTTTTCCAAACTGCACCCTGCAATTTACATGCAAATTACAGGATGATGCATAAACTCAACGTATATTCTACCAGATTCATTTCCAAAAAGCAAGGCGCAGGCATCTTTCCCCCAAAGTTATAACAAATATTTAACAGAAAATTCATTATTTTGTAGGTAAAAAAAGACGATCTGACACCCCATGCCAGACCGTCTTTGTACTTGATTCATGATTAAAAACAGAGTCAATATTCCTTGGCAGCCTCTTCGCCCTTCATGACGCGCGGTGCGCCCTGTGCAAGCGCCAAAAGCTCATCTTCACCGGGATATACGGTGAACGGAGCGATAAAGCCAAGTCTCTCTTCCAGTTTTTCTCTGGTGAGCGGAGAGTATGCGATACCGCCGGTCAGAATGATCTGATCTACCTTACCGCACAGAACTGCTGCCATAGCACCGGCATCCTTAGCCAACTGATAATAGAAAGCATCCAAAACAACCTGTGCCTTATGATTCCCTTCCTTTGCCAGCTTTTCCACATCACGGGCATCGTTAGTTCCAAGATAGCCGTTGTATCCGCCGTTGCCGCAGATCTTCTTGTAGATTTCCTTCTCCGTATATTTGCCGGAGAAACACAGCTTGATCAGATCGCCTACCGGAACTGTACCTGCACGTTCGGGAGAAAATGCGCCTTCGCCGTCCAGAATGTTATTCACATCCACAATCTGTCCCTTCTTATGTGCGCCGACAGAAACACCGCCGCCCATATGGATAACGATCAGATTCAGGTCTTCATACTTAACCCCCTGTTCTTTTGCGTATCTTCTTGCAACAGCTTTCTGATTAAGCGCATGGAAGATACTTCTTCTGGGAAGTTCAGGCATACCGGAAATACGTGCCACTTCCGTGAGTTCATCAACGACTACAGGGTCAACAATATAGGAAGGTGCACCGATTTCATCGCCGATTTCTCTTGCAAGAATACCGCCAAGGTTGGAAGCGTGCTGTCCCTGCACACCTGTCTTTAAGTCGGCCAGCAGAGCATCGCTGACAGCATAGGTGCCGCCCGGAATAGGCTTTAACAGACCGCCGCGGCCTACAATTACATCAAAGGATTTGATATCGCAGTCTTTTTCCTTTAAGAAATTTACAATAATATCCTTACGAAAATCCTTCTGGTCGATGATGGAAGCATACTTTGCAATCTCCTCGGTGGGATGACGCAGGGTTTCTTCAAATAAAAGTGTCTCGTCTTCAAAAACACCGATTTTGGTGGATGTGGAGCCGGGATTGATGATTAAGCTTTTGATTGCCATGACTCAATTCTCCTTATTCTGTTATCAGTTTGCCGCCTTCTCGGACGCACTTACTTCTGCCTCCGTGCGCACTGCTGCTTTTTATTTATTTAAACCTTCTGCTACTACTGCTGCCAGAGCGATGGAATTCACCTTCGTCTGGAAGCTGTCGGAACGGCTTGTCAGAATTGCCGGAACCTTAGTACCGGTCAGAATACAGCCGTTTTGTACCTTAGCGGTATGAACCAGTGTCTTGTATACCAGATTGCCTGCATGGATGTCAGGGAAGAGCAGAATATCTGCATCGCCTGCCACTTTTCTGCCGGCAGCACCTTTATGAGCTGCTGCTTCCGGATCAATTGCAATATCCATGGAAAGAGGTCCGTCCACGATACATCCTGTGATCTTTCCTTCTTCGTTCATCTTGGTCAGTTCTGCTGCTTCTACGGTAGCGGGCATCTTGGGATTCACCACTTCAACTGCTGCAAGAGGTGCAACCTTGGGACACTCCAGACCGCATGCGTGAGCAACTTCTACGGTATTCTCAATGATATGTACCTTATCCTCCAGTGTAGGATATGTCATAAATGCAACGTCTGTTAAAAACAGCAGCTGTTTGATGCCTTCCACTTCAAATACTGCAACATGGGAAAGTGGCTTGCCGGTACGAAGACCAACTTCCTTGTCCAGAATGCTCTTTAAGAAAGATTTGGTATCAATCAGACCCTTCATATACATGTCAGCAACACCGTCATGCGCCAGCTTAACAGCGGTTAAAGCTGCCTGCCAGTTATCGGGCTCATTGATGATTTCATAATCGGAAAGATCCATGTTCAGCTCCGCTGCGATTTCTCTGATCTTTGCTTCATCACCTACTAAAATCGCATCCGCAATCCCCTGCTCTTTTGCAGCCTGCACTGCTTCCAGCACTGCATCATCCTGTGCTACCGCTACAGCAACCTTCTTCTTGCTGCATTCCTTAACCTTGGAAATAAGTCCTTCAAAATTTGTAATCATTTGTCTCCACCTCATTTGTGATATGATATTCAAATGCCATTTTCCGGCCTCAACTTCCGCAGTTAAAGTAAAATTGGCCGCAGAAAATCAAGGTCTCTTTATGTTAAAATAATAACACTTTGCCGTCAGTGGGTCAAGGGGTGCTTCCCATCTTATAAAAATTGTGCTACACTTAATTTATGCAAACCGGGCTTAATTGCAGTGCATAAATAAGCACACACCCAATACAAAGGAGATACTACCATGACAAAAAAAGAACTTGCTATCGCATTGCACGATCGTAAATTCAATTGCTGCCAGGCTGTGGCCTGCGCTTACGCCCAGGAAATCGGCGTGGATGTTGCAACTTTATTCAAAGCAGGCGAAGGCTTCGGCCTTGGCATGGGCTGTATGGACGGCACCTGCGGTGCTCTTTCCGGTGCCATCATGCTGGCCGGCTTTTATAACAGCGACGGAAATATCGATGCACCGGCCACCAAAGCTGACACTTATAAAATTTCCAAAGAAATGCTGAACCTTTTCAAAGAAAAGTGTCATTCCACCATCTGCCGGGAATTGAAAGGGATCGATACGGGAGAAGTTCTCTGCAGCTGTCCTGACTGCATTATGAATGCAGTGGAGGTTGTGGAGGAAGTATTGAAATTTTAGAAGTAAAAGATTCATTTCGCCACTGTAGAAGAACAGCCGGCACGGCATCCAAACCGTTCCGGCTGTTTTTATTTTCCATGCACCGAATTTTCACTTTTTCTGTGCTTCCTTTTTTTTCTTAAAAATTCCTGCAAGAGATTCTGTATAGGGCGCATATGCGATACCATATTCCGTCACAATTCCCGCAATCAGATCGTGATCCGTCACATCAAAAGCCGGGTTAAATACTTTCACGCCTTCCGGAGCCATTCTTTCTTTGTACCACATCTCAGTCACTTCCTCTGCCGGGCGCTGTTCAATATGAATGTCCGCGCCGGTGGCCGTGTTCATATCAATGGTGGAAGTGGGCGCACAAATATAAACGGGAACATTGTAACGTTTTGCCACTGTGGCCACCACAGAGGTGCCGATCTTATTTGCGGTATCTCCATTGGCGGCAACCCTGTCACAGCCCACAAACACAGCGTTTACCCAGCCGTTTTTCATGACTGTTGCTGACATGTTATCGCAGATCAGCGTTACATCCACCCCCGCAGAATGCAGCTCGTAGGAAGTAAGACGGGCTCCCTGCAAAAGCGGTCTGGTTTCGTCCGCATACACGTGGAAATTATAGCCCCGTTCCTGGCCCAGATAAATCGGAGCTGTCGCAGTCCCGTATTTGCTGGTGGCAAGCTGCCCCGCATTGCAGTGGGTCAGAATTCCGTCCCCCGGCTTTACCAGGCTCAGACCATACTCTCCGATGGTTTTGCATACCCATACGTCTTCTTCCTTGATGGCGATGGATTCCAACTTTAACAGTTCCTTGATTTCAGACACAGCCTTATCGCTGTTATCCAACACCACTTTCTCCATCCGTTTTAATGCCCAGGACAGATTTGCCGCCGTAGGACGGGCAGAATCCAGATATTCCTTCTGCTTCTGAAATTCTGCAAGAAATCCTGCGTATGTTTCATCTTTTATTGCATCAGCCAGAATATAGATTCCAAAAGCGGCTGCCACCCCAATTGCCGGTGCGCCCCGCACCTTGAGCAAATAAATCGCGTCCCATATCTCCTGCGCAGTCTTTAGCTCTATCATTTCTGTTCTTCCCGGAAGCTTTGTCTGGTCGATGATCACAACTGTTTTATTCTGCAGGTTCAAATCAACAGTTTCGCACTCCATGATGTTCTTTTTGTTTTCCATAGTCTTTCCCTTTTCTTTCTATCCTTCCACTGTCACCGGTGCAAACTGCGCGTTGGAGGCCTTCGCCAGATCCTGGGGCCTTAATTCAATCTGCGAGCCGATTCTTCCCCCGCTGACCACCATGGTGTCCAATGCCTCCGCCGTCTCATCAATCACCGTAACATACTGTTTCTTCATACCGACGGCGGTACATCCGCCCCGGACATATCCGGTGATCTGATTGATATCTTTTACATGAATCATAGCCAGTGACTTCTGGTTCACAACTCTTGCCGCCTTCTTTAAATCCAGCTCCTCTGCTACCGGAATAACAAATACAAAATATTCTTTGGACGCGCTTTGTGTCACCAGTGTCTTATACACCTTTGTCGGATCCAGCTTAAGCTTTTCCACAATCTGCATCCCGTCAATAAATTCTTCACATTCGTAAGTATAATGCGCATAGGATATTTTCATCCGGTCCAGTATGCGCATGGCGTTCGTTTTTATTTCTTTATTTTTAGCCATCATGCGTCCTTTCCATCTTCTGACAAACGTCTGCAGTCATCCATCTTTCCCAAGACCCTGTCCGCCGCTTTTAACAGTATAACAAATCCCGGCAGGTGATTCAATACCTGCCGGGATCAGAACGCATACACACGTGCGCACTTTATTTCTTAACAAATATTTCTTTCGGCTGTTTGCATACCGGACAGGTATAATCCTCCGGCAGCTCTTCAAAAGGAGTATCGCCTTCATAAACATAGCCGCAGATTCCGCACACCCATTTTTCAGTGGCCTTGCTCTCTTGAGCTTCCGGAATGTAGGTAGGCGCATTCTTGGGACTCTTGCCCTTTACCACATTGTGATAATAAGCATAGGTCATGGGATCCTGATCGCTCAAAACATCTGCATCAACCACTTTTCCCAGAAATACGGTATGGGTCTCTGTTTCCATCTTATCAATCACTTCACAGACAATATATGCACAGGAATCCTTCACCACAGGCATATATCCCTTCAGTTCATATGCAACACTGTCAAATTTATTCACCGTTTCACCGGACTGAAAACCGAATGTACCGATGATGGAAGGATCTGACTGCTCTGAAAGAATGGATACCGCAAAGCGCCCGCTGTCCTGGATACATTTATTCGTGTAGTTGTTGTGATTGATGCTCACTGCAATTGTTGCCGGCGTGGAAGTAATCTGCATTGCAGAGTTGGCTGTACAGCCGGTTGCTCTGCCGTTATCCCATGCAGAAACGATATATACGCCATAAGAAAGTTTTCTGAATGCATTTGTGTTCATAATAAATTTCCTTTCTTAAATCAGTAATTATTCCTGTTTTAATTATAACGCACTTGGCAAAAAAAGGCAAACAATATTTGCACTATTTTACTGATTCATTCTCTGCAGAGCGCTTCCACAGCCATTTTAAGTCCCAGTTCAAAACCTTTGCAAAAGCCGTCTCTGTGCAGGATTTCTTCTGATTTCATTTCATCCTCACATATTTTTATAAATTCTTCTTTCAGCTGAGGCGGCAGCTTCTGTGCAAAAGCTTCCATTCCTGTTATAAAATTTCTGCTGTGCCGTTCAAACTCCTCTTTTTCTCCAATTTCCATTTCCATTGGATTTAAACGTCCATAATATAAATCTATGATAATATTCTTATCCATTTGCTGATATCTCCCTTATGTTTTTCAACTGTCCGATCATTCATAATTTATTGCCGTAAAAAAGTCAATTCCTTACTTTTTTCTACCGGCATCTTATAGTATACCCCGTATACAGGGAATAAACAAGCTTTTCGTTTATATTCCCCATATACGGGGAATTATTTTCATTTTGGGTACTGAGATGATTATTTTACCAGACTAACTATACAGGATACGTCATCTTCCTGCACCGAATCGAGGACTACCATGATTAAATTTGACAGGCTATGGAACATGCTCAAAGAGCGCCAGATCACCCAGTATCAGCTCATCCGTGATTATGGAATCAGCAGAGGCCAGCTGGACCGCCTCAAGAAAAATGAAAACGTGACTACAAACACGCTGGATATTTTATGCAATATTCTCAACTGCGAAATTGGTGATATCTGCGAGCATCATTCTGATGAAAATAATCGTTTCCGTCCTGACGATTATGATATATAATAGAAACTGTTCAAAAGTGCAATTTTGCCGGTTCTGAACAGCTATATATCATGAAAATCCAGGGGGAATCTGCCATGTACGAATGCCCAAACTGCGGCGCAAATCTGCAATTTGACATAGCCAGCCAGAAGCTTTTGTGCCGCTCCTGCAATGCCAGCCTTGATCCATATGCTTTTCAGAAAGAAAAAGATGCTATCGAAGATTATTCCTTTAACGTCACTACCTTTACCTGCCCGCAGTGCGGGGGTGAAATTTACAGTTCCGATGACACTGCCGCTGCTTTTTGCAGTTTCTGCGGTGCCTCCACGATTCTGGACAGCCGTATTTCGCACAAACGGCGTCCCAAATACATTATCCCATTCCAGCGCACAAAAGAGGATTGTAAAAAGTCTTATATGCGGATGATGCGCTTTGCTTTTTTTGCGCCCAAAGAGCTGAAAGATCCCAAATATATCGACAGCTTTCGTGGAATTTATATGCCCTACTGGTCTTACAATATTTCCAACAAAGGCCCGATTTCGCTTTCTGCCACCAGGCGCCATCGCCGCGGTGATTACATCATCACCAACCACTATGCCCTGGAGGGCGATCTGGATGCAGGATACGAAGGTATTTCTTACGATGCTTCTTCCTCCTTTTCCGATGCTGTCAGCGAGGCCATTGCTCCTTTTGACTTAAGCCAGCAAAAGAACTTTACACCCGCTTTTTTGAGTGGATTTTATGCGGATACCTCAGATATTGGTTCTGATACATACAAATCCGATGCCCGCAAACAGGCTGCAGATATGACGTTTAAAAAAATCAGAAAAGAAAGGGCATTCCGTTCCCATAGCCTGAATCTTTCATCTGACGCTGCCAATAAAGAATGGACATTGCACACTGCCTGTGATCAGGTCGATCATGTAATGTATCCTGTCTGGTTTCTTGCCTATCGAAACAAGGATCGTGTTGCCTATGCCACGGTAAATGGTCAAACCGGCAAAGCAGCTGCAGATCTGCCGGCCGATCCGAAAAAATTTCTGATTGCCTCTTTTGTAACAGCTGTTCCGATTTTTATTTTACTGAATTTATTTTTTACAGTAAAACCCACGGCTGTTATGGCATTGTCCGGCCTTCTGGCATTAGCGGCATCCTTTTTATATTTTCGGGTGCTTTCTCAGATCATCAAAAAAGAATTCTATGTGACGGATAAAGGGCTTCTGGCCAAAAAACAGGCAGCAAAAGTCAATCAGCCACTGTCACAATCAGAAATCGATGAATGGAACCATGCGCTTGAAAAAAGCCGCGGAAAGGGCAAAAGTAAGTACACGTCTCTGAAAAAAAGCTTAAAGAGGGTCGGCCTTATCTTAGCTGCAAGCTACATCATACCCGTTCTTCTCCTGTTCGGTATTCGTTATGGTTCTGTCTTTTTATGGGGGCTGCTATTTCTGGCAAATGCAGTATTCACTTTTCTGTCCTGGAAAAAGCGGACTAAATTAGATAAAATGTCGGAATTTCCCTTTTTTCTGGGTTCTTCTGTTGCCGTACTGATTGGACTGATGATTACAGCCATCAATCCTGTATCCGATCTCTTTTATTATGCGGGCGCAATGCTTTCCCTTTTTGCAGTCTGCTTTACCATGCTGGACCTGATCCGCTATTACAATATACTGGCTACCCGAAAGCTGCCGCAGTTTAACCGCACCGGAGGTGATGATCGTGCCTGAAAATACTGTAGATCATTTTTTCATTCCAAAATATGCTCTGATTCTTTCCCGGTTTATATGCCTGTGTTTTGTCATGTCAGCCCTTGTGTCCGTTCAGGTCTATGCCTCTGAGGGATATACCAATCCTGATACCGGTTTTCGCACGGTTATGGAAGATGATGCCAATCTGCTCTCTTCTGAACAGGAGGAAGAACTCGCTGCTCTGCTTCAGGAAATTACCGACTACGGTAACGCAGCATTCAAAACCCTGGAAACAAACCCTTATTCTTCTACCTCGCATTTTGCTGAGAATTATTATGCACAGCTTTTTGGTTCTACAAGCGGTACCCTGTTCCTAATCGATATGGATTATCGCATGCTCTGGATCTACAGTGATGGCGTCATTTATAAAACGATCACCAAAAGCTATGCGAACACCATTACCGATAATGTATACAGATATGCCTCCAACGGAGATTACTTTACCTGCAGTTATGAGGCGTTCAGTCAAATTCTTGCTCTGCTTGAGGGCAGCAGAATCGCTCAGCCCATGAAATATGCCAGCAATGCTTTTCTCGCGGTAGTCATGGCCATGTTTTTATGTTACTTTCTGACCAGATATCTGTCCGCATTAAAAAGCCCATCCAACGCCCATGTTCCCCTCGGCATGAAAAGCCATTACAGACTGGAGCATGCGAATGTACGCTTCACCCACAAAACCAAAACCTATTCTCCTGTAAGTTCCGACAGCGGCAGTGGATCCGGCGGCGGAAGCTCCGGCAGCAGCGGCGGTGGCGGTGGTGGTCACTCCGGCGGCGGCGGCGGTCACAGATTCTGATGCATCTGTAATGTACGTGATTTCCTGTTAAATAAAAAAACCGGCGTTTTGACAACGCCGGTTTTTTTATACGCATTATTTTGCAGCTTTTGCTTCTCTGATCTTTTCTGTCAGAGCAGGAAGGATCTTGTTCAGATCGCCAACAACGCCGTAGTCAGCTACATCAAAGATAGGAGCTGTCTCATCTTTGTTGATTGCGATGATAAGGTCGGATTCTTCCATACCAGCCAGATGCTGGATAGCACCGGAAATACCGATTGCAAAGTAAACCTGAGGACGAACGGTCTTACCGGTCTGACCTACCTGCAGATCCTTCGGCTTCCAGCCGGAATCTACTACTGCACGGGAGCAGCTTACGGTACCGCCGATTGCATCAGTCAGATCCTCAAGAAGCTTGAAGTTTTCTGCGCTGCCAACGCCACGGCCGCCGGATACCAGGATCTTAGCATCCATGATATCTTCGATATCGGATACAGCTTTTACAATCTCCAGAATTTCAACATACTTGTTGTCGGGAGTAAAGCCGGGATTGAACTCTTCGATCACTGCCTGTGCGCCAACTACGCGCTCTGCTTTCTGCATAACGCCGGGACGAACAGTTGCCATCTGAGGACGGAACTCAGGGCAAGCGATGGTAGCGATTGTGTTACCGCCGAATGCAGGACGAGTCATCAGCAGCTGATTGTGCTTCTGCTCTCTGCCGGGAATAGGATTGATCGGGAAATCACCAATCTCCAGCTGGGTGCAGTCTGCTGTCAGACCTGTATGAATTCTTGCGGAAACGCGGGGGCCAAGGTCACGGCCGATTGCAGTTGCGCCTACCAGCATGATTTCAGGTTTGTAAGTTTTGATTACTTCTGCCAGAGCATGAGCATAAGGCTCTGTTCTGTACTCTTTCAGTTCAGGATCGTCAACCAGAATGATTCTGTCTGCGCCGTACTCAGCCAGTTCTGTGCAAAGATCTTTCACTTCGCTACCGATCAGAACTGCAGTTACTTCTGTGCCTAAATCCTTTGCAAGATCTTTTCCTTTGCCCACCAGTTCCAGAGCGATGCCGCTCAGTTTGTTGTCAACCTGCTGTGCAAAGACAAATACGCCTTTATATTCTTCTAAGTTCATCTCATTCACCACGCTTTTCTGTTATTTGTTAAATTACATGTTTTGTCAGTAACTTGTCCATAATATAGTCAACAGACTCTGTCGGATCGAGAGCAACCTTTTCGCCTGCACCCTTACGAACTTTGTCAGATGCCTTTGCGATCTGTGTAGGTGATCCCTTCAGACCCAGGTTAGAATCTTCAACATCTAACAGATTTGCTCTGCCCCAAACAGTGATTTCTGCATCATATGCATCGAAGATACCGCCGGGAGTCATGTAACGGGGCTCGTTTAACTCTGCTAAAGCTGTGATCAGGCAGGGCATCTGAGCTTTCAGAACGTGATATCTGTCATCGAACTGACGCTCTACGATAACGGAATTGCCATCAACCTTGATGTTCTGAGCATAGCTGATAACAGGAAGGTTTAAGTGCTCGGAGATCTGAGGACCAACCTGAGCGGTATCACCATCGATAGCCTGACGGCCTGTGATGATCAGATCATAGTCAAGGTTTCTGATAGCGCCTGCCAGAGTCTGGCTGGTTGCCCATGTATCAGCGCCGCCCAGTACTCTGTCTGTTACCAGAATACCTTTGTCTGCGCCCATAGCGATTGCCTCACGCAATACGTCTTCAGCCTTGGGAAGACCCATGGTGATAACGGTTACTTCTGCGCCGTACTGATCTTTTAATCTTAAAGCTGCTTCCAGACCTGCTTTGTCATCAGGGTTCATGATCGCGAGCATTGCACTTCTGTCCAGTGTACCATCGGGATTGAACTTAACGCCGCCCTTGGTATCGGGAACCTGTTTTACACAAACAACGATTTTCATTGTATGATTCTACTTATTTATATTTATCTTTATTCGGTTACTATACGATTACTTAAGCAGTGCGCCGGAGATAACCATTCTCTGAACTTCGCTGGTACCTTCGTAGATCTCTGTGATCTTCGCATCACGCATCATGCGCTCAACATCGTATTCTCTTGTGTAACCATAACCGCCGTGGAGCTGAACAGCCTTGGTGGTAACTTCCATAGCAACTTCTGCAGCATACAGCTTAGCCATAGCAGCTTCTACAGAATAAACCTTCTGGGTCTGTTTTGCCATTGCAGCTTTGTAAACCAGCATCTTTGCAGCTTCGCATTTGGTAGCCATATCAGCCAGCTGGAACTGTGTGTTCTGGAAAGCGCCGATTGCTCTGCCGAACTGTTTTCTTTCCTTAACATAAGCGATGGTGGATTCCAGAGCGCCTTCTGCAATACCGAGAGCCTGAGAAGCGATACCGATACGGCCGCCGTCCAGCGTGTGCATAGCGATTGCGAAGCCCTTACCCTGCTGTCCTAACAGATTCTCCTTGGGAATTCTGCAATCCTGGAAAATCAGCTCATATGTGGAGGAACCGCGGATACCCATCTTCTTTTCCTTTGTACCGAAGGTAAATCCGGGTGTTCCTTTTTCTACGATAAATGCGGAGATTTCTTTTACCTTTCTGCCGCGCTTTTCAACGATGCCTGTTACAGCGAAGATGATATAAACATCAGCTTCCTTACCGTTTGTGATGAAGCACTTGGAACCATTCAGTACCCATTCGTCACCATCTAAAACAGCCTTTGTCTGCTGACCCTGCGCATCTGTACCAGCGCCGGGCTCTGTCAGACCGAATGCGCCAAGCTTTTCACCTTTTGCAAGGGGAACCAGGTATTTCTGCTTCTGATCTTCTGTACCATAAGTCAGAATAGGATCGCAGCAAAGAGATGTATGTGCGGAAACAATAACGCCTGTGGTGCCGCAAACCTTGGAAAGTTCTTCTACACACATAGCGTATGTTAAAATATCACAGCCCTGGCCGCCGTACTGCTTGGGAACCGGGATACCCATGAAGCCTGCTTTTACCATTTTGTCAACGGTAACTCTGGGGAATTCTTCAGTTTCATCAACTTCCTGAGCCAGAGGCTTAACTTCTTTTTCGGCAAACTCTTTGAAGAGCTGTCTTGCCATTTCATGTTTCTTGTCCAACATAAAATCCATGATTTTTTTATCCTCCTTAAAAGCCGGGCAGCGGCAGAAAATTCTGCCGTTTATTGCCGCCCGCGCTTATGTTTACTTTTGATTTATTTTGAATAATCGTAGAAGCCCTTGCCTGTCTTGCGGCCCAGCTTACCAGCACGAACCATCTTGCGAAGCAGAGTATGAGGACGATATTTGGAATCGCCTGTCTCATTGTACAGAACTTCCATAATAGCCAGAACGATATCCAGACCAACCAGATCGCCCAGAGCCAGAGGTCCCATGGGATGAGAAGCGCCCAGCTTCATAGCTGTGTCGATATCTTCCACGGATGCGATGCCTTCAGCATAGATGCCGATAGCTTCGTTGATCATGGGGATCAGGATTCTGTTAACTACGAAGCCGGGAGCTTCCTTAACTTCTACAGGAGTCTTACCGATTTCTACAGAGATCTCTTTGATCTTCTCAACCAGTTCAGCAGGTGTGTTTTCACCAGCGATAACTTCAACCAGCTTCATTCTGTCAGCAGGGTTGAAGAAATGCATGCCGATCAGAGGTCTGTCAAGGCCTGCGCCCATTTCTGTGATGGACAGAGAAGAAGTATTGGAAGCGAAAATGCACTCGGGCTTAACGATATCCATCAGTTCCTTGAAAGTAGCCTTCTTGATTTCCATCTTTTCGGGAGCAACTTCGATCACCAGATCGCAGTCTGTGCAGATGTCTTTTAATCCGCATGTGATCTTGCCCATGATTTCTGCGCCTTTTTCAGCGGAGATCTTTTCTTTTCCTACCAGGAAATTGATATTCTTCTGGATTCTTGCCTTGCCGCCTTCAGCGAATTCCTGTTTGATATCGCAAAGGCAAACTTCATAACCATCTGTCATTGCAAAAGCCTGTGCAATTCCAGCACCCATTGTGCCGGCACCGATAACGCCAACTTTCATTGTGTTGTCCTCCTGATTTTTATAAATATGTGTGTTGTTTATATTGACGCTGCCTGCAGACTGCATCTGACAGGCAGTGTTCTATCCATGATTTAGCAGTTCTTGAAAGGAGCTTTAACCTTTTCCTTATTTTTGTCAAGGAAGAATGCCATGCCGTACTTCTGATCTTCTGTTTCAAAGCAGTCACCGAAAAGCTTTTCTTCGATCACAATAGCCTGATCCATATCAACGTCCAGACCTTCGTTAATTGCCTTCTTGCAGTTTCTTACAGCGATGGGAGCATTCTTTGCAATACCTGCTGCCATCTTCTCAGCAGCTGCCAGCAGCTCTTCCTGAGGATATACAGCGTTAACCAGACCGATTCTGTAAGCTTCGTCAGCCTTGATGTTGCGAGCGGTGTAGATCAGCTGTTTAGCCATGCCGGGGCTTACCAGACGAGCCAGTCTCTGTGTGCCGCCGAAACCAGGTGTGATGCCCAGTCCTACTTCAGGCTGTCCAAAAACAGCGTTCTCAGAGCAGATACGGATATCGCAGCTCATGGAAATTTCACAGCCGCCGCCCAGAGCAAAGCCGTTTACTGCAGCAATTACAGGAATGGGGAATGTTTCCAGCTTGCGGAAAACATCGTTGCCCTTCTTACCGAAAGCTTCGCCTTCAGCCTTTGTCAGGGTGCTCATTTCGCCGATATCTGCGCCTGCAACGAAGGACTTCTGTCCTGCGCCTGTTAAGATCAGACATCTTACGTTATCCAGATCAACATTGTCCAGAGTCTGATCAAGCTCTTCCAGAACTGTGGAATTCAATGCGTTTAATGCTCTCTCACGATTGATGGTGATGATCGCATAATTGCCCTTTACTTCGTATAAAATGTATTCCATTTGTGTCGTCACCTTTCTTTATGTACGGCTGCATTTCGGAATGATTGCCCTGTCTGTCGCCGCCATTATTCATTGATACCGTTTCCGCCATGGTCGGCATCATTTTTTACATAGTCAGGAGAATGTCCCAGATCTGAGGCATTCTCCATCATTTAAAAAGCCTTATGTTGCTGTTCAGAACCGATTGAAAACACATCTCATCTCCGGCAAATTTGCCAGGTCCTGAACAGTTATAAAATCAGTCTCTCTCTACGATGGTAGCACATCCCATGCCGCCGCCGATACACAGAGTAGCCAGACCCTTCTTCAGATCCTTTGCTTCCATCTCATGAAGCAGAGTAACCAGAATACGGCATCCGGAAGCACCTACAGGATGTCCGAGTGCGATTGCACCGCCGTTGGGGTTAAGCACTTCATCTTTGAATCCCAGATCTTTCTGAACTGCGATGGACTGTGCTGCGAAAGCTTCGTTAGCTTCGATAACATCGAACTCATCGATTGTCATGCCAGTCTTAGCCATAACCTTTCTGGTAGCTGCAACAGGTCCGATACCCATGATAGAAGGATCTACGCCTGCCAGTGCGCCTGCTACCCATGTAGCCATAGGCTTAACACCCAGTTCTTTTGCCTTCTCTTCGCTCATAACAACAACTGCTGCTGCGCCGTCATTGATACCGGAAGAGTTCGCTGCGGTTACAATACCGTCTTTCTTGAATGCAGGACGAAGCTTAGCAATGCTTTCAGCA
Source organism: Lachnospiraceae bacterium (assembly GCA_017482485.1). Lineage (GTDB taxonomy): Bacteria > Bacillota > Clostridia > Lachnospirales > Lachnospiraceae > Gallintestinimicrobium. The sequence continues at coordinate 96 of JAFUMV010000064.1, read as the reverse complement.
GTAACGCCTGCACGAGGGCCTTCATCCTTGTTGAACACGATAGTGTTCTTCTTCTGCTTCACTTCTACAGGAACGATTTCCTTATCGAATGCGCCT
>JAFUMV010000063.1 GCA_017482485.1 Lachnospiraceae bacterium | reverse complement strand
TTGAAAATAATCAACTTCAACAGGATCGCTATGAACTGAGTACTCTCCGTGAACTTTATGAGCTGGATCAGGAATACAGCGACTACAAAAAAATAGGAGCACGGGTTATCGCCAGCGAAGCCGACAACTGGTTTTATTCTTTTACAATTGATAAGGGGAAGGAAGATGGTGTTCAGGTTGACTGCAATGTAATGGCAGGCAGCGGTCTGGTGGGCAGAGTCGTATCTGTCGGTCCGAATTATTCCAAGGTGCAGTCTATCATTTCGGATTCCAATCATGTGAGTGCCACTGTTCTTGCTACATCGGAAAATATGATTGTTTCCGGCGATTTGCAGTCCATGCAGTCAGATGGTGTGATCCGCTTTGAGCAGCTGACCGATAAAAAAAATAAAGTCTCTGTCGGTGATAAAGTAGTTACAAGCAGTATCAGTGATAAATATCTGCCGGGAATCCTGATCGGATATATCAGCTCCATAGATACTTCATCCGACAATCTGACAAAGACCGGTTATATCACGCCGGCAGTTGATTTTTCACACCTGGAAGAGGTGCTCGTGGTTATGGATTTAAAACAGCAGATTGACTAATCCAAAGGAGTGCTTATGAAAAAAGTTATCGTAACGGCGATGCTGGTGCTGGTCTGCTTTTTACTTCAGTCCAGTGTTTTTCCGTGGTTTTCATTTGGCGGTATCATTCCGAATCTGCTGATCATTCTGACGGTTTCGTTTGGGCTCATGAGCGGTGAAATAACCGGAATTCTGACCGGATTTTTCTGCGGTCTGTTAATGGACATGTTCAGTGCCAACGGCGGCGGTACCGGCAGCGGTGATATTCTCGGTTTTTATGCGCTGATTTATATGTTCGCCGGGTATTTTAACGGAAAGTGCAATCGATTATTTTATCCGGAGGATATTAAGCTTCCGCTGTTAATGATCACCGCCACGGACCTTTCGGTAAATTTTATCTGTTATGTAATCATGTTTTTATTGCGTGCGAAGCTGGACATCGGCTTTTATCTGTTACATATCATTTTACCGGAAGCAGTTTACACCCTGATCATCGCATCGATTTTCTATCCGCTGCTTTTACTGATTAACAGAAAAATCAGCAAAGCGGAAAGAGGGAGTGCAGACATAAATTGATAAAAAAACTGAAATATTTATTCGAAAATTTCATAAATTCAAGAGCAACCTTTTTGTATATCATTTTTATTATGCTCGCAGTTGTCCTGATTAACCGCATTTTTCAGCTTCAGATTATTGAAGGAGCGGACAAGCAGGAAGAGTTCGAACTCAAAATCAAAAAGGAACGTTCCATCTCAAGTACCCGCGGAAATATTTATGACTGCAATGGAAAGCTTCTCGCATACAATGAGCTTTCCAATTCAGTGACAATAGAGGACGTCTATGAGTCGGGCAGTCAGAAGAACGCAAATATCAATGCTACCCTGAAAAATGTTCTGGAGATTCTGCAGGAAAACGGCGACAAAATCAGCTGTGATTTCAATATCTATATTGATGAAAACGGTGATTTCGCTTTCAATGTGACTGGAACAAGACTGCAGCGTTTTCTTGCGGATGTATATGGACATGCCAAAATTTCAGAGCTGAAGGAAAAAGAAAAGAATGCTTCTCCTGATGATGTCATTGCATATCTTGGCGGAAGCAGCAAATTCGGCGTTGGGGAAAGAACTGATCCGGATGATAAAAACAGCTTTGAGGTCGGAAGGGGATTCACCAAAGAGGAGCTTCTGGAAATCATCACAATCCGTTATACCATGAGTGTTACCGGATATCAGAAATATATTCCGGTCACAATTGCAACGGATGTCTCAGATGAAACGGTTGCGAATGTCAAAGAAAACAGTGAAGAACTTCTTGGAATTGAAATCGCAACGGATACGATCCGAAAATATTCAGACGGGCCCTATTATTCTCACATCATCGGCTATACCGGAAAAATCTCTACAGACGAACTCACCGCGTTAAACAGTGAGGAAGGGATGGATGGTGTTAAAAATTCTCTGGATGCCAAAAACTATGAACTCACCGATGTCATCGGGAAATCCGGCATCGAAAAGGTGATGGAAGAGTTTTTGCAGGGAACAAAAGGTTATGAAACCGTATTTGTCGATAAAATGGGACGCGTCATTGAAAGTCTCGACCGTGTGGAGCCTGTGGCAGGCGACAATGTTTATCTGACCATTGATGCAGATCTGCAGGCCGCTGTATATAATATTCTCGAAAAATTTGTAGCAGGTATTCTGGTGGATAAAATCATTAATGTCAAAGATTATGATTCGTCTAATGTAAGCAGCCAGAATTTAAAAATTCCCATTGACGATGTTTACAGCGCACTTTTTACAAACAATGTAATTGATATTTCAAAGCTTGCTGAAGCACCTTCCGATGAAGTGGGATATGATGTCTATCAGGCCTATGTATCCAAGCAGGATGCTGTTTTTGCCAGACTGAGAAGTGAACTGGAAAGCGGCACTACACCTTATAATCAGTTGTCTGAAGAATATAAGATATATGAAAGCTACATTATAAATGATCTTTTGTCTAAAAGCGGAGTCCTGACCGGCGTGGATACGGAGGATGAGACTTATATAAACTGGACAAAAGAAGAAGTTATCAGCATTCGGGAGTATCTGGAATATGCGATATCCCAAAACTGGATCGATGTTACAAAGCTTTACATGGATGACAGGTATGCTGCATCTTCTGAAGTTTATGATTATCTGGTGGAATATATTCTGGAAGAATTGGGCAGTGTTTCTTTCGATAAAAAAATATTCAAATATATGATTGAGCAGAATCTCATCACCGGCAATCAGGTATGTATGCTTTTAATCGAGCAGGATGTCATCAATCCCAGTGAAGAAAGAATCAAAGAGTTGAAGACAGGAGTTGTATCTTCATTTTCCTTTATGGTTGATTTGATTCGCAATCTGGAAATTACCCCGGCACAGCTGGCGCTTGATCCCTATTCTGCTTCCTGTGTGATCACTGATGTAAATACCGGTGATGTGAAAGCGCTTGTCAGCTATCCAAGCTATGACAATAATCGTCTTGCCAATGGAATCGACAGTGATTATTATGCGAGAGTTTCCAGCGGCGAAGATTTGTCAAAACCCATGTGGAATTATGCAACCCAGATGAAAACTGCGCCCGGTTCCACCTTTAAAATGGTATCCGCAACAGCAGCGATGATGGAAGGAACAGTATCCTTATCAAGCAAAATCAACTGTCCCGGCATTTTTACCCGTTTCAGCGGTTATCAGCCCCGATGCTGGAAAACATCCGGCCACGGAGAGTTAAATATTTCGGAAGCGATCACGAACTCCTGTAACGTATTTTTCTATGAAATGGGCTATCAATGGTCGCAAAACGGTGAAAGCTTTGATACGGAACTGGGAAACAGCGTTATTGCGAAATATGCAGATATGTATGGACTCACAGAAAAATCCGGGATTGAAATCGAAGAATCAGAGCCTCAGATTTCAAGTGCCAACCCGGTTGTAGGCGCAATCGGCCAGGGCAATCATAACTTTACGACAGTTGGGCTTGCCAGATATGTGACTACGGTGGCAAACAGCGGAACCTGCTTTGATCTTACCCTTCTTGACAAGGTGGAAGATCACGGCGGAAATCTTCTTGCCAATTATGAGGCAGAGGTGAGAAATCATGTAGATCTGCCCACTGCATACTGGGATGCGATTCATAAAGGTATGCGCGGCGTTGTGTCAAATAAGAAATATTATCAGAATTTCCCGATTCAGGTTGCCGGAAAAACCGGTACTGCCGAAGAAGATAAAAGCCGTCCCAACCACGCTCTTTTTGTCGGATATGCTCCTTACGATGAACCGGAGATTGCAATGGCGATCCGCATTGCAAACGGCTATACATCTGACTATGCCTGTCAGATTTCAAAGCAGGTGTTAAAGTACTATTATGATATTGATGATGAAGACATATTATCACAGTCAGCACTTTCGCTGGAAGAAGTGGATGGCGCAGGTGACTGATGAGGAGGAAAGATGAAAAATTCAGTCATTATTAAAAGCTATAAAGACGGAATTGCAGTATATCTGGACAATGAGATGGAATTTGAACAGCTGCTTGCAGATGTAGGCGATAAGTTCAGAGACAATGCCCGCTTCTTTGGAGATATGAGGGTAGCAGTCTCCTTTGAAGGCCGCATTCTTTCCTCCAGAGAAGAAAACCTTTTGGTGGATGCAATCAGCTGCAACAGCCAGCTGCATGTTGCGTGCATAATCGGAAAGGATGAGGAAAAGGAAGCCCAGTTTACGGATGCGATCGAAGCTTTTGAACGTTACTTTCCGAAGGCCGAAAATGATGGACGCTTTTACAGAGGCAGCTTAAGAGACGGACAGATTCTTGAAACAGAAGGCAGCATCGTAATCATCGGGGATGTTATGCCCGGATGCAGTGTGATTTCCACCAAAGATATCATCGTGCTGGGCAAACTGCAGGGAAGTGCCTATGCAGGAGGAAACGGCAGTAATGATCATTTTATCGCAGCGCTTGAAATGACTCCGCAAAAGCTCAAAATCGGAGATTTCAAATATAAAACAAAAGAAAAAAGCCGTTGGCTGATCCGTCCGAAAAAGGAATCGGCACAGATTGCTTATGTAAAAGACGGTAAAATACAAATGCAGGCCATTACGAATGAATCACTGAATGAGCTGACCTGAATCAGGCAGACGTTTGGGGGACAATATTTCATAATCGGAGGGCATTATGCATGAGTGAAGTAATTGTCGTTACCTCAGGAAAAGGCGGTGTTGGAAAAACTACCACCACCGCAAACGTAGGAACCGGGCTTGCGGCTGCCGGTAAAAAGGTAGTCCTGATTGACACGGATATCGGTCTGCGCAATCTCGATGTTGTTATGGGCCTTGAAAACAGAATCGTCTATAACCTTGTTGATGTTGTGGAAGGAAACTGCCGGGTAAAACAGGCATTGATCAGAGATAAGCGTTACCCCGGACTTTACCTGCTTCCATCCGCTCAGACCAGAGATAAGAGTGCGGTCAATGAAAGCCAGATGTTAAAACTGATTGATCAGTTGAAGGAGCAGTTTGATTATATTCTTCTGGATTGTCCTGCCGGAATAGAGCAGGGATTTAAAAATGCCAT
>JAFUMV010000062.1 GCA_017482485.1 Lachnospiraceae bacterium | reverse complement strand
GCAAGCACGTCTCTAAGCTGTGCCATTTCTTCAGAACGGTCGAAAAGATATCCTCCAACCGTTGCAATTCCTTTCTGAAAAGGCACCACAGCATAGCTTGCAATTGTTTTTAACGGTCCTTCAAAAATGGATGTTTTGAAAGTAAAAATCATCAGCAGCACACAGAAAACAGAAAGACCCAGCAGAAGATATTTACTTGATATTGTAAACTGCTTTCTTTTTTTCTTGATTACAGGACTCATTTGCCCATCCCTTCAATGGCATATGCAACGGACTTATAGTTTTCTTCTTTCAGGATCCGGGAGAGTCCGAGCACAACGCTTTCCACAGGACGCGGAGCAAGATTTACCTTAAGGCCGGTGGATTTGGATACCAGCTCTGAAAAATGTGAAATCTGTGAAGCACCGCCGGTCAGATAAATGCCATGTCTGAAAATGTCAGCTCCAAGTTCGGGAGGTGTCCTTTCGAGAATCACTTTGATGCTGTCAATGATGGTATTAAAATGTTCTTCCAGACAGCTGTTAATTAAATCGGTCGGAATTTCTCGCTCTACGGGAAGGCCGATTACGATATCTCTGCCATAAACAATTGCGCCTTTTCCTTCTTTTTCCAGACTGCCGAGGGATTTCTTGATGCCCTCTGCTGTCTTTTGTCCGATCAGCAGATTGTATTCCTTTCTCACGGCCTGTCTGATTGCTTCATCAAACTTAAGTCCGCCGGTTTTGATCAGTCTGCTCAAAACGATGCCGCCAAGAGAAAGGATGGAAACCTCGGTGGTATCGTAGCCGATATCCACTACCAGAACGCCCTGGGAGTTTTTCACATCAATGTCCATGCCGAGTCCGTCAGCAACAGCTTTTTCCACTACCATGATCTTTTTTGCCTTGACATTCGCTTCTTTGATCAGATCATAGAACGCTCTCTTCTCCACTTCCGTAATATCCGTGGGCACCGCAATATAAAAGTCCGCAGGCTTGATATTTCCCTTGGACATATTGGAAATAAACAGTTTCACCAGTCTTTCCATATTATTAATATCAGCAATAACGCCATTGCTTAACGGATTGCTGATCTGTATATTGGCAGGCGCCTTTTCATACATTTCATAAGCGGAATTTCCATATGCGAAAACATCTTTCTTGTTCGCAATGGCGATCATATTTTTTTCGATCAGAATGGAATCCTCAGCCATGCTGTATATTTTAATATTGCTCGTTCCAAGATCAATTCCATATGCATTGCCTTGCACCATTATCTTCTCCTTCCTCTTCTAAATCAGTCCCGCCTCACGGAAACTGAAATATTCCTGTTCACCTAAAATAATGTGATCCAGCAGTGTCAGCTGCATCATTTCCCCCAGGCTTACAAGCTTTTGTGTAATTTCACAGTCTTCCAGGCTGGGTGCCGCATCTCCGCTGGGATGATTGTGCAGCAGCATAAAATGGACAGCCTGATATCGAAATGCCTGCAGAAAAATTTCTCTTGGCGAAACCATCGCCGCATTGACGGTACCGACGGTCAGCAGCATCTCATGAATGAGCTTTCCTTTTCCGTCCAGCAATAACAGCATTGTTTTCTCCACATTGTTTCCTTCTCCCATAAAAAGCGGTCTGCAATATTCTGCTACCGATTTCGGAGTTGGAAAATACGAAAGCTCCTTTCTCTGACCAAGAAAAATGCGTCTTGAAAGTTCTGCCAGACAACAGATACGGACCGCTTTTACCTCTCCGATTCCCTTTACCTTCATCAACTCGGCCGGGGACAGGAAAGGCAATCCGCTAAGGCCGCTTTTGGTTCCTTTCGGAAGGGCCAAAATCTGCTCTGCCAATGCCAGCGCCGGACAGTCCTGATGACTTTGCGGCGCATCGCTGTCAGGCGCCGGCCCGGTACGCAGTAAGATTGCAAGCAGTTCAGCATCTGTTAAGGATTCTGCCCCTTTCTGCAAAAATTTTTCATAGGGCAGGTCTTTGTTTGAATTCTTTTTCATCTGATGTCCTCCATACGTTACCCAAAATGTATGAGGACGGACAACGCTATGCTGTTTCGGCTTTTACAGAATTCTGTAGCAAAACAGTGCGATGATAATGCCTATAATGCTTGCAACCGTAATTCTGATTGTAAAAGCGAAGGTGATGGTCAAGATGCCCAGATCAAGCACCATCGGGCTTGTCATTCCGAAGGTCTGCCCGTAATTGAGCAGTGAGTTGGGCATCAGGGTGCCGAGAAATCCTCCCAGCACGATCCCTGCCATTACAAATATCAGGCAGGTCCAGCCATTTTTTCCTGCAATTTTCTTCATTATACTTTATCCTCTGTCTCTTTAAACTTCTCTCATCTTATCACACTTCCCAATTCCTGTATAGGAACAAAAGGGAAATTTTTTCGCAGCGTTTGACAGCTGTCTGCAAAAGCTGCGCCTAAATGTCGGAAATTACACCCCTGTCAATACATCTTTGCAGGGACTTCAGAATGCCAAATTTTGCATGCTGCCAGGTCAGTCCTCCCTGGAAATAAACCGCATAGGGCGGCTTTAAGGGGCCATCGGCGGAAAGTTCTATGGAAGAACCGGAAACAAATGCGCCTGCGGCCATAATCACCTGACTGTCATAGCCGGGCATATCCCAGGGTTCGGGGGTTACAAAGCTGTCCACCGGCGCCGCATATTGAATGCCTTCACAGAAGGCGATCAGCCCTTCCGGCGTGCCGAATTCGATGGCCTGAATGATATCGTGTCTGTCCACACTTCCATCCGGAACCACCTTAAATCCAAGGTTTTCATAAAGATTTGCCGCAAAAATCGCACCCTTTAATGCGCCCGCTGTCACCGTAGGCGCTAAAAACAGCCCCTGATAAAAGGAAGGAAGGACGCTTAAGGAAGCTCCCACTTCTTTCCCGAGTCCGGGGGAAGTAAGCCGATACGCAGCATTTTCCACACATTCTTTTTTCCCTACAATATAGCCGCCGATGGGAGCAAGACCGCCGCCGGGATTTTTGATCAGGGAACCCACACACATATCTGCTCCCACATCCGTTGGCTCTATCGCTTCGGTAAACTCTCCGTAGCAGTTGTCCACCATACAGATCACATCGGGCTTAATGCTTTTGATAAAGGAAATGAGCTTTCCGATTTGTGCCACCGAAAAAGTGGGACGGGTCTGATATCCCTTTGAACGCTGGATGGTTACCAGTTTTGTTTTCTCATGAATGGCGGCTTTAATGCCCTCCCAGTCAAAGCTTCCGTCTGCAAGCAGATCAACCTGTTTATAGCTGATCCCGTATTCTTTTAAAGATCCCTTCGACTCGCGGATGCCGATCACCTCTTCCAGGGTATCATAGGGCTTTCCAACAGGGGATAAAAGCTCATCACCTGGGCGCAGATTACTCATTAAAGCCAACGCCAGCGCATGGGTGCCGCAGGTGATCTGCGGTCTTACCAGCGCCGACTCAGTATGAAAAACAGAAGCATACACTTCTTCCAGTGTATCCCTTCCGATATCATTATATCCATAACCGGTGGTGCCAAGCAGGCAGGCTTCACTCACCCTGCAGTCCTGCATCGCTTTTACAACCTTTAACTGATTAAATTCAGCCATCTGGTCGATCTGCGCAAACCGGTTCTTTAATTTTTCTAATGTCTTTTCTCCATATTGATAAACCTTATCGGAAATTCCCATGGATTCATAAAGCTGGTGCATGGATCCTTCTTTCAGTTCATTGTACATCTGTTAATGCCTCCGTCTGTTCGATTAAAAACCGTAGGATACTATTTTCGTCCAAAAAGTTCTGTCTGTCAACCCAGATCACGTTTTTTTCACGTTTGAACCAGGTCAGCTGTCTTTTGGCAAAGTGCCTGGTGTCCCGTTTTATCAGATAAACCGCACGTTCCAGATCGTATTCTCCATCCAGATATGCAAGAATTTCCTTATAGCCAAGCCCCTGCATGGAAACCATTCCCTTTTTCAGGCCACGGTCTTTGAGATACTTTACCTCCTCCACAAGTCCGGCCTCCAGCATCTGGTCTACACGTCTGTCAATGCGCTCATACATTTTGCTTCTCTCATCCGTGAGAACAAAATATCTGGAGTTATATGCGGACTGCTTTTCCCGCTCCTTATCGTTATGTTCGGAAATTTTCAAACCGGTTTGTGCATGATATTCCAATGCCCTGATAACACGCTTCACGTTATTGGCATGAATCTGTGCGGCAGCTTCTTCATCCACTTCTTTTAACATATCGTGGAGCCTTTCCGCTCCCTGCTGTTGGGCAATTTTTTCCAGATTTTCCCGGATGGAACTGTCCTCCCGGGTCTGGGTAAAATCGATATCGTATAAAACAGACTGAATATAAAATCCGGTTCCTCCCGTCAAAATCGGAATCTTTCCGCGGCTGCAGATATCTGCAATCGCTTCCTTTGCCATCTTCTGAAATAAAACCACGTTGAAATCTTCTTCCGGATCCAGCACATCGATCAGATGATGCGCCACACCATCCATCTCTTCTTTTGTGATTTTGGCAGAGCCGATGTCCATATGTCGGTATACCTGCATGGAATCCGCAGAGATGATTTCTCCGCCGATGGCTTTTGCATATTTTATGGAAAGCGCGGTTTTTCCCACCGCAGTGGGCCCCGTCAGTACGATGAGCGGAAATTTTTTGCAGTCCTTTTTCATATCCATTTCCTTTAAACAATACGTTTGAATTTTCTTTCCAGCTCCTGTTTTGACATGGTAATCATGGTCGGACGTCCATGGGGACAGTGATAGGGATTATCCAGTGTCAAAAGCTGGGAAAGCAGGGATTCCATTTCCTCCCGGCTCATTTTATGGTTGCCTTTCACGGCCGATTTACACGCCATGGTTGCAATTTTTTCGGTCACTGCAGCAGGCGTCCCCGGACGCTGCTCCTGGGAAAGTTCGTTTAATATTTCCTGAAGAAGCTGATCCGGCAGATTGCCGTAAAGGTCACAGGGCACAGAGCGAAGCGCATAAGAATTGCCTCCGAAAGGCTCTATTTCAAAGCCGATCTGAGAAAAATACTCTTCATATCGCTTCAGCACCCCCTCCTCCTGAGCTGTCAGTGTGATGACCAGAGGCGGAAGCAGATTTTGGCTTTCCACAGTTCCATCACGCATTTTTTTGACCAGCGCCTCATATTTCACTTTTTCATGCGCTGCATGCTGATCGATCAGAATCATCTTGTCCTGATAGGATGCGATCCAGTAGGTATCAAAGATCTGACCGATGATGTTATATTGTGCAACAGCCTTCTGTGTGAGAATCTTTTCTTCAAACAGATTCAGCTGCTTTTCTTCTTTTATTTTCTGGGTCTGATTTTCGTATTCCTGCTTTTTTTCTTCCACCATAGCTTCCAGCCGCTTTTTCTCAAAGGGCTGGGGCGGCAGAACCTGCAGCATTTTCGGAGCAGAAACCGTTTTTTCCTGTGCTGTCGGTGCAGTGTCGTCCGGTCGGCTGACAGCCGGAATCACCGGACGTTCTCTGACGGCCGCAGCATGGGCCGGTTTATTCATATGGTAAGGAGTCGATGGCGGCACAGCAGGTGCTGATACGACAGCAGCTTTCGGTGGATTTTCCACCAGCTTTTTGGCAAGCGCCATTGCGGAGTCCTTTTCATCCGTCAGGGAAACCGTTGGAATCATTTCTCTGCTTGCCAAGGCTTCTTTCACATGTCTTTCCAGAAAGTCAAAAACCTTCTGATTGTCAGAAAAACGTACTTCCATTTTGGAAGGATGAACATTCACATCCACAGACTCTGTATCGATTGACAGGTGGAGGTATGCCATCGGGAATTTATGCTGCATCAGTCGGGACTGATAACCGCTTTCCAGTCCTTTTGAAAGAATCTGACTTTTAATATATCTCTGATTTACAAAAAAGAATTCAAAGTTACGGTTCGGCCGCACCAAAATGGGAGTTCCCAGAAATCCCTCAATTTTGATGCCGTCTTCCTGTGCTTTGAAGGGAAAGATCTCTTTTGCGATTTCCCGCCCGTAAATGCGATAGACCACTTCCTTTAAATCTCCGCTTCCGGAAGTGGAAAAACGGGTTTGTCTGTTTATCATAAACTGAAAAGAAATGTCCGGTCTGGCAAGAGCCATATGCTCCATCAAATCTGCTATATAGCTGCCTTCCGTTGCCGGTGTTTTTAAAAATTTCTTTCTGGCAGGCGTATTAAAAAAAAGGTCACGAACAATGATGGTAGTTCCTTCCGGCGCTCCCACCTCCGAGAAATCCTGCTCCCGCTCTCCTTCAATGCTGTAACGCACTCCGGTCAGGGAATCTTTTGTCTTGGTGATCATTTCGACCATAGCGACTGCGGAAATGCTGGAAAGCGCCTCACCGCGAAACCCCATACTGCTGATGTGGGACAAATCCTCCACATTTCTGATCTTGCTTGTTGCATGCCGAAAGAAGGCCTTTTTGACCTGTTCTTTTTCGATGCCGGAACCGTTGTCGGTGACTCTGATAAAAGTGGTTCCGCCATCCTTAATTTCAACCGTAATTGCAGTCGCTTGAGCATCACAGGCATTCTCCACCAGTTCTTTGACAACACTGGCAGGCCGTTCTACCACTTCACCGGCCGCAATCTGATCTATTGTCCTGCTGTCCAGCACCTGAATCTCTGCCATTCATTCTTCTCCTATGTTCTGTTACCAGCGGTTTTTGAGTTTATTCTGCAGACGATAAAGCGTATTGAGCGCATCCAGAGGTGTCATGGTGCTGATTTCCACATTTTTTAATTCCTCCAAAACGTCCTCATCCTTTACCGTATCAAACAGGGAAAACTGCGCCAGGTCCACTTCGTCATAATGCTTCTGCTTTTTCGGCGCCATATCGGTATCCACGGAAATGCTTTGTACTTTTTCCGTGATATCATTGTCAGAAAGCTGTTCCACGATTTCCTTTGCCCGATCAATAACCATATCGGGCACGCCGGCCAGTTTTGCTACCTGAATACCATAGCTTTTATCCGCTCCGCCCTTAATGATTTTTCTTAAAAATACGATATCGTCGCCTTTTTCCTTCACTGCGATACAGTAATTGTTGACATTGCTTATTTTTCCTTCCAGTTCCGTCAGTTCGTGATAATGTGTCGCAAATAAAGTTTTGGCGCCCAGAATTTTCCGGTTGCTGATATGTTCAATCACCGCCCAGGCGATGGACAGTCCGTCAAAGGTGGAAGTTCCGCGTCCGATTTCATCCAGCACCAGCAGGCTCTTTGAGGTTGCGTTTCGCAGAATGTTTGCCACTTCATTCATTTCCACCATGAAGGTGGACTGGCCGCTGGCCAGGTCATCGGAAGCTCCGACACGGGTGAAAATGCGGTCCACAATGCCGATATTTGCCGATTTTGCCGGAACAAAGCTGCCGATTTGAGCCAGCAGCACGATCAGCGCAGCCTGTCTCATGTAGGTGGATTTTCCGGCCATGTTGGGTCCGGTGATGACGGCAATGCAGTGTTTGTTATTATCCAAGAACGTGTCATTGGTAATGAACATATCATGTTCGATCATCTGCTCAACTACCGGGTGGCGGCCTTCCTTGATATCAATGACGCCTTTTTCATTCAGTGCAGGCCGTACATAATGATTGCGTTCCGCCACCAGAGAAAGGGAGGCGTAGACATCCAGCCTGGCAATCGCCTTGGCCGTGCGCTGAATCCGTTCGATCTGAGAGGCTATGGTGTCCCTGATTTCGCAGAATTTGTCGTATTCTAAGACAGTCAGCTTTTCTTCCGCATTGAGAATCATATCCTCCAGCTCTTTCAATCGGGGCATGGAATAACGCTCAGCATTGGCCAGCGTCTGTTTTCTGACATAATCATCAGGGACCATATCTTTATAGGAGTTTGTAACCTCCAGATAGTAACCGAATACTTTGTTATATTTGATTTTCAGGTTTTTGATGCCTGTACGTTCTCTCTCCTGCTCCTCTAACTGTGCAAGCCATGTTTTTCCTTCTGTCTTGGCATGGCGGAGCTGATCGATGGTTTCGTCAAAGCCCTCCTTAATGATGCCGCCTTCTCTGACAGAAATGGGAGGTTCCTCCGTGATGGACTCCCGGATCAGTGTAAAAAGATCGGAAAGATCATCCATTTCCGTTTCGATTTTCGCAAGATCGTCCACTGTAAAATCTTTCAGTACCGTCTTGATATGCGGCAGCATTTCCATGGAATTGGCAAAGGCGATCAGATCTCTGGGATTGGCTGTTTTATAACTGACTTTTCCAAGAAGTCGCTCCATATCATAAACAGGATTTAAATACTCCCTCACTTCTTCCCGGGCCATAGGATTTTTGCACAGCCCTTCTACGCTGTCTAAACGCACCAGCATGTCTTCTTTGTTGATCAGAGGCTGCTCCAGCCAGCTTCGGAGCATTCTGGCACCCATGGCTGTTTTGGTTTTATCCAGCACCCATAACAAAGAGCCGCGTTTTTGTTTTTCCCGCAGGGTTTCGGTGAGCTCCAGATTTCTTCTGGTAGAAGAATCCAGAAGCATATAACGGCTGGTCAGATAAGGATACAGGTGGGTAAAATGCGCCAGATCGTTTTTCTGCGTGTCATAAAGATATTGCAAAAGTCCGCCGGCGGCAATCAGACCGCTGGGAAATTCCTCCACGCCAAGTCCGGTAAGCGTGGAAACATGAAAATGCTTCTGCAGACATTTACGGCATAAATCCTCATCAAAATAATGCGGCTCCAGCGGATAGATCGTAATTTTCAAACGATTCCTGAGATCTTCGACGTCCACACCGCTCATCATAAACGCATCATTACAGATGATTTCCGAAGGATGGTATTTATTGACCTCATCCAGCAGCTTTTTGACATCTTCCACTTCGGTCACATAGTAATCTCCGGTGGTGACGTCCGCAATGGAGATTCCCATTTTGCCTGTAAAAAAGGCAATGCACATGAGATAATTGTTTTTGGACTCCTCCAGCGCGCCCACATCCAGATTGGTTCCGGGGGTCACAATTCTGACTACTTCCCGCTTCACGAGGCCTTTGGCAAGCTTCGGATCCTCCACCTGTTCGCAGATTGCCACTTTATAGCCCTTTTGTACCAGCTTATTTAAATAACTTTCCACGGCATGATAAGGCACGCCGCACATGGGCGCACGTTCCTCCTGACCGCAGGCCTTGCCGGTCAGCGTTATTTCCAGTTCTTTTGTAACGGTAAGGGCATCCTCAAAAAACATCTCATAAAAATCACCCAGGCGGTAAAAAAGAATACAGTCGGGATATTGCTTTTTCATATCCAGATAATGCTGCATCATGGGTGTAAAATCAGACATCGGTGTATTTCCTCTCATTCGTAAAGTTGAGCGGATGAGTAACCAGACACATCCGCTCGTTATGTTCCCTATCAAATTTGTATTATAGCATAGAATTCCTTATTTTTCCAACCGGCCTTTAAATCATTTCCCCGATATAGTAAAAACCGTGATTTTCTTTTAAATTTACATTCACGATCTTACCGATTAAGGATGGTTCTCCCGGAAAATGTACAATCGTGTTATTGGAAAGCCGTCCGGTTAAAAGGCTTGCATCCTGCTCATTGACTTCTTCCACAAGTGCCAAAAGTGTCTGCCCATTTAAGCGGGAAACCTGTTCTCTTGCCGTGTCCTGTACTGTTTTTAACACTCTGTCAAATCCTTCTTTTACCACGGCTTCAGGCACCTGATTTTCCATGGCGGCAGCAGGGGTTCCGGTACGTTTGCTGTAAATGAAGGTGAAGGCATTGTCAAATTTCACCTTTTGAATCACATCAATGGTATCGTCCACATCCTCAGGTGTTTCTCCCGGGAATCCCACAATGATATCCGTTGTCAGAGAGATATCCGGTATTTCCCGTTTAATCTTTTCTGCAAGGGCCAGATACTGCTCTTTTGTGTAACGGCGATTCATTTCTTTTAAAATGCGTGTAGAGCCGGACTGCAGCGGCAAATGAAGATGTCTGCATATTTTTTTGGAATGTTGCATCACTTCGATCAGCTCATCGGAAAGATCCTTTGGATGTGAGGTCATAAAACGGATTCTCTCCAGGCCTTCGATCTTTTCAATTTCCTGTAAAAGCTGCGCAAAACTTACAGGATTCTCCAGATTCTTTCCGTAGGAATTCACATTCTGTCCAAGCAGCATAATTTCAACCACACCGTCTGCCACCAGCATTTCGATTTCCCGGATAATATCTTTGGGCTCTCTGCTTCTTTCTCTGCCGCGCACATAAGGTACAATGCAGTAGCTGCAGAAATTGTTGCAGCCGAACATGATATTGATGCCTGATTTGAACGGATATTTTCTTTCCACAGGAAGATCTTCCACGATGGCATTGGTATCCTGCCAGATGTCGATGACCATCCGGTCATTTTCAAACATGCTGCATAATAGCTCCGGAAATTTATAAATGTTATGGGTACCGAAAATCAGATCCACAAAGCGGTAGCTCTTCTTAATTTTCTCAATGACAGAAGGCTCCTGCATCATGCAGCCGCAGAGGGCAATTTTCTTGTGGGGATTTTTCTTTTTCATGCTGTTTAAAAATCCCAGTCTGCCGTAAACGCGCTGATTGGCGTTGTCTCGGACCGTACAGGTGTTATAAATGACAAAATCCGCGTCTTCCGCTTCGATCAATTCATAACCGGTCTCTTCCAGTATGCCGGAAAGCTTCTCGGAATCTCTGGCGTTCATCTGACAGCCAAAGGTATTGACACAGCAGGTGGGCTTACGTCCCAGACGCTGGGTTTCCTTTTCCACCAGTTTTCTGGCCTTTTTTATAAAATAATACTGTCTTTCCGGTTCCTTTTCGGGAATCGGAGCGTCAAGATCAATTTGATTTAAAATATGTTCCAGTTCTGTTGTAAAAATCATTTGTCGTTCCTTTTTTTATGCATAAAGTGTTACAATATTTTTCAGAATTTCCACGCATGCTTCCATGGATTCTACCACAGCATATTCAAAACGTCCATGGAAATTCATGCCGCCGGTACAAAGATTCGGACAGGGAAGTCCCATGAAGGAAAGCCTTGCTCCATCTGTTCCGCCGCGGATGGGCGAAATTTTGGGGGTAACTCCCGCCATCTCCATCGCTTTTACGGCATTGTCGATCAGATGCAGATTTTCCGGCAGGATTTTTTCCTTCATATTGTAATAGCTGTCTTTTAACTTCACCTCAAAGATCGGTCTTTTATATTTTTCATTCAGGAAATCTGCACACTGTTTGAAAAATGCTTTTTTCTGTTCAAACTTTTCACGGTCATGATCCCGGATAATATAGTCAACCACAACCTTTTCCACAGAACCGGCAATGCTGTCAGGATGATAAAATCCTTCATAGCCTTCCGTGGAAGCCGGATTTTCATGAATCGGCAAAAGGCTCTGAAACTCTGCGGCAAGCAAAATCGCATTGAGCATTTTATTTTTTGCGCTTCCGGGATGAACGCTGTAACCGTTTACGACAAGCTTTGCCGCTGCCGCGTTAAAATTCTCATATTCCAGTTCCCCCAGAGGGCCACCGTCCACAGTATAAGCAAAATCCGCGCCAAAGCCTTCTACATCAAAATGATCCACGCCCTGTCCCACTTCCTCATCAGGGGTAAATCCGATACGGATTTTTCCGTGTGGAATTTCCGGGTGTTTTAAATAAAACTCAGCCATTGCCATAATTTCCGCGACACCGGCTTTATCATCTGCGCCCAGCAGAGTAGTTCCGTCTGTCACAATCAGCGTTTTGCCGATGACATCTGTTAATTCCGGATTATCCTTCAGCGGCATTACGATATTTTTTTCCTGATTCAAAAGAATATCTCCACCGGGATAATTTTCAATGAGATGAGGCTTTACATCCTTGCCGCTCACAGCCGGAGAAGTATCCATATGCGCGATGAAGCCGATCACCGGCGCTTTTGCCCCTTCCGGCAAAGTGGAAGGAATTGCGGCATATACGTAACAGTATGTTTCGTCAAAGCACACTTCCTGCGCGCCCATCTGATTCAGTTCCTGTGTCAGAAGTCGTGCAAGATTGCGCTGCTTATCCGTGCTTGGAAAGCAATCCTGTTCATCCGCTGACTGCGTATCTATTTTGACATATCTTAAAAATTTATCAATTACACTGCTCATGTTGTCTCCTGAATTAGTATCAACCGCGGATCTGTCCGTTTCCGCGGATGGTGTATTTATAGGTGGTCAGTTCCTTGAGTCCCATGGGGCCTCTGGCATGAAGCTTCTGGGTGCTGATTCCGATTTCTGCGCCGAAACCGAACTCAAATCCGTCCGTGAATCGCGTAGACGCATTCACATAGACGCAGGCGGAATCCACACCGTTTAAAAACTCCTGCGCATGCGCCTCATTTTCGGTGATGATTGCATCCGAATGCCCGGTATTATATTTATTGATATGGGCGATTGCCTCTTTTACGCTGTCAACAGTCTTTACGGAAAGAATATAGTCAAGATATTCTTTGCCGAAATCTTCCTCAGTTGCCGGGATGCAGCCGTCCAAAATGCTCATGATGCGCTCGTCCGCACGAATTTCCACATTTTTTGTCCTGAGCGCTTCTGCAAGTGCAGGCATCAGCTTCTCTTTTATCTTATCATGCACCACAAGGGATTCACAGGCATTGCATACGCTGATTCTCTGTGTTTTGGCATTCATAATAATATTGACCGCTTTGGTCAGGTCGGCATCTTCGTCTACAAAGATGTGACAGTTTCCCGTGCCGGTTTCAATCACGGGTACGGTAGCGTTTTCAACGACAGCCCGTATCAGACCGGCACCGCCTCTGGGAATTAAAACATCCACATAGCCGTTCATGCGCATGAAGGCATTTGTTACACTGCGGTCGGTGTCCTTAATGAGCGAAATGGCATCGGGTGTTATTCCTTCCGATGCAAGCGCCTCCCTCAATACTTTTTCGATAACGGCATTGGAATGCAGCGCATCTTTTCCTCCCTTTAAAATGACCGCATTGCCTGTCTTAAAACAAAGACCGAAGGCGTCTGCTGTCACATTGGGGCGGGACTCGTAAATGATGCCCACAACGCCCATCGGTACCCGACGTTTGCTGATTACAAGACCATTTGGCCGGGTGAAAGTTTCCATAATTTCACCAATCGGATCTTCCAGCTGCGCTATCTGGCAAAGTCCTTCCGCCATGGCATCAATTCTCTTTTCATTTAAGGCAAGCCGATCCAGCATTCCGGGATGCATACCGTTTTTTCGCCCTTCTTCCAGATCTTTCTCATTTTCTTTTAAAATTTCCTGACAGTTTTCCTGCAGTGCCTTTGCAGCAGCATAAAGAGCCTGATCCTTCTTTTCTCTGCTGAGTGCTGCCAAAATGTATTTCGCAGCCAGCGCCCTTTCTCCCATCTGTTTTAATTCTGTCATGATGTTCCTCCTTTGATTATAAATGCCGGCCTGTGCCATTACTTGCAAAACAGGGATTTCTGTATCGAAAATATCAGGAATGTATCACCAGATCCATGGAAATGTCATGATCCATAGGTTCAATTTTTTCTGTCAGCTGGCATGCATAGCATATTCCGACACAAAAGGGACGGTTCTCTTTTTCATATTGTCCAAGGAAACGATCATAAAATCCTCCCCCATAGCCAATCCGATGTCCCCATCTGTCAAAGACCGTTCCCGGCGCGATTATCAGCAATTTTGGGGAATCGATACCGTTTATCTGAAATTTTTCGGTGTTTCCTTCCGGTTCCGGTATATTGCGAAAGCCTTCCTTTAATTCTGTCAGATCCTTTATCCGGTAAAATGCAAGCGCCTTTTCTTCCACTTTCGGACAAAATACCTTTTTATTGTCACAAAGTGCCCGAGAAATCAGGCCAAAGGTATCAGCCTCCGACTGGTATGAGGCATAGATCAGAATACTTTCCGCCTTCTGATATTGCGCAAGCTTAACCACTTTACGGAAGATCACATCATTTTCCAGTGCACGTTCTTCCCGGCTTAACGCACTGCGCAGCCCGCATTTTTGACGTCTTAACTCAGTGGGTCTGTTTTCCGGCATATTTTTTACCCAAATTCACAATGCTGCCATCTTCCTGTTCGATGCTCACATTGTTTAACTGACTTCTGACATTTGCTTTGATGGAATTGATATAGTCTCTTCTTAAAGCTGCCTGCTCTTCTTTTTCCTCTTTTGTCAGGCCCTGAGGAGTCTTCGATTTATGATACAGTTCGTTAATTCTTTTTATTTTTTCTTCCATTGTTGCCATACAATTATCCTCCTGCACTTCTTTTTTCATGCAGACCTTTCTCTTTTCACGGCTCAATCTTCATGCAGTTTGGCGATGTAGGCCGGCAGATCAAATTCGTTGTCTTTATTTGCCACAAAAAGAGTGCCAAAATTGCGTCCGTCCATGATGCGGTGAATGATTCGGATGTCACTGCTGTTTGCAATAATCATATCAGCCCCGCTGCTTGTGGCAATCGTTGCCGCATGGAGTTTGGTGGACATACCGCCTGTTCCCACACCGCTTCCGGTGCTGGATTTTCCCATCTTCATAAAGGAATCATCCAGTTTTTCAACCGTTTCAACAAATTTTGCATCGGGATTTTTTCTGGGATCATCCGTGTATAAACCGTCAATATCGGACAGCAAAATCAACAAATCCGCACCGATCATAGATGCCACAACCGCGGAAAGAGTATCATTATCACCGATTTCAATTTCGTGCGTTGCAACGGTATCATTTTCATTTACAATCGGAATCACGCCCAGGTTGAACAGCTCATCAAAGGTGTTCTGTGCATTGGTGCGGTTCATTTCATTATCCACGGTATGTCTGGTCATCAGAATCTGCGCGGCAACCTGATTATATTCTGCGAATATTTTCTGATAAGTCATCATCAGTCTGGCCTGGCCGATCGCTGCGCATGCCTGCTTTACAGCAATGGGATTTTCCTCCAGATCTTTCGGACGAATATTCACCGCCTTTTTTCCCTGTGCGATAGCACCGGAGGTGACCAAAACCACATCCTTTCCCTGGTTTCTCAGATTACACAGTTCCCGGACCAGCACATCCAGACGGATGTAATCCAGATCTCCGGTCTGTACATGCTGCAGGGAAGAAGATCCGATTTTCACCACAATTCTCTTTTTATCCTGCATGCTTTCCCGATAATTTTTCATTTTTCCTCGTTTCTGCCTTTTGGGCACACATGTATTTCAGAAATTTTCCATAATTTATATTTTAAATATTTTCTTCCAAAGAATAGGGTGCATATTCAGAAGCGATTACTTCCGCAATTCTGATGCCATCCATTGCAGCTGATGTAATGCCTCCGGCATAGCCGGCCCCTTCTCCGCAGGGATAAAGCCCCCTGATATTTGACTGAAAAGTCTCGTCTCTGCAAATTCTTACCGGCGATGAAGTCCTGCTCTCAATACCGGAAAGCAGAGCATTTTCATCATCAAATCCGGGAATGATGTGTCCGAATTTTTCCATTCCCTCAATGAAAGACTCTTTCAGTTCTTTGGGAAGAATTGAAGCGACATCTGCAAAACTCCATCTGCCCTGAATACAGGGCGTAAAATCAGCAGGTATTTTCCCTTTGCTGGCTTTCTCTGAAAAATCGCCGTATTTTTGTACCGGAATGTTCCCATTTCCGATTGTATAGGCTTTTTCTTCCAATTTACGCTGAAATTCCACACCTGCAAGGGGGCCATTTGCGCCAAAGTCCTCAGGCGTGACCGAAACGATGATTGCGCTGTTCGCATTTTGGGCATCCCGTCTGCTGTAACTCATGCCGTTAACCGCCAGTCTATTCTCCTCACTGCTGGCATTTACCACATAGCCGCCCGGACACATGCAGAAAGAATAAACGCCTCTTCCGTTTTTCGTCTGAGCAGTTAATTTATACGGAGCCGGCGGAAGAACTTCGGGATAATCACTTCCATACTGAGATATATTGATCAGCGTTTGAGGATGTTCCACCCGAAGGCCTACCGCAAAAGCTTTAGCTTCCATTTGTATATCAAGCTGGTTTAACCAGGAAAAGGTATCCCTTGCGCTGTGACCACAGGCCAACACCACCAGGCGTGTATGAAGGATGCTGCCGTCTGAGAGCTTTACGCCTCTGATATGCGCGTTTTCAATGAAAAATCCATCTGCCCTGCAGCCAAAGCGCACCTCACTGCCCCATGCCTCTATTTTCAGACGCATATTTTTGACCACATCAACCAGAACGTCCGTTCCTACATGAGGTTTTGCTTCGTATTTGATCTCCGGCTGGGCCCCATTTTCAACAAAAATTTCCAGCACATATTGTCCGCGTCCATCTTTATCCTTAATAAGCGTATTCAGCTTTCCGTCGGAAAAAGTTCCGGCACCGCCCTCGCCAAAGGAGACATTGGACTCAGGATCAAGCGTTCCCGTTTTCCAAAACTGTTTTACATCAGCGGTTCTTGCATCCACATCCCTGCCGCGTTCCAGAAGAATGGGACGATATCCCTTTTGTGCCAGCAAATATCCGCAAAACAGCCCGGCCGGTCCTGTACCGATAATTACCGGACGTTCTTTGAGAGGGGTGCTGCCGGAAGTCGGAAAACAATATTTTTTCTCCTGGCAGATGCTGATCTGACTGTTTCTTAAGCGTTCAACACACTTTGTTTCATTGACATTGCGCGTAATTACATCTATTACATAAACATATTGAATTTCAGGTTTTTTCCTGGCATCTATAGACTGCTTGCGGATCAAATAGCTTTCGATCTGCCCGCTTCTTAAATGAAGCATTTTCTCAATCCGGTCTTCCAGTTCTTTTTCAGAATGTCCGGGATGCATTTTCAATTGTTGAATCCGTATCATAGTTTCCTCACTTTTTGGCAGCACCGGCACTTCCTGCAATATAACCACTTGTCCATGCCCACTGCAGGTTATAGCCTCCGCATCTGCCATCCACATCAAGCATTTCACCGCACAGATAAAGCCCCGGATATTTATGGGATTCCAGGTTTTCATTTACTTCCTGTAAAGATACACCTCCCATACAGATCTGTGCATTCTCCACAGGATTTATCCCGCAAACTTCCACCTGCAAATGTCTCATTGACTCGAAAAAATCAAAGATACGCTTTCTGTTTTTGTCGCTTACGATTTCTTCGCCTCTTAAGTTACACTGCTTTAAAAGAACCTGTACAGCTTTTTTATGAATCATGCCGTTTCCCAGCATTTCCACACTTTTCTGACGTCCTGCTTCAAACTGTTTTTTACAAAATAGGGGCCAGTTTTCATCGGAAATCTCCGGCAGAAAATTGATGACGGCACGCACTTTCTGTTTTGACTCCAGCGCTTTGGAAGCATATCGGCTGAGCTGAAAAACAGGAATGCCGGAAATACCGTAATCTGTCAGCTGCATTTCACCTGACTCCTCATAAATGCTTTCTCTTTTATTGTCCTGAATGATCAGTTTGACTAAAGCCTGACATCGGACACCTGCCAACGCTTTAAAAAAAGCCTCTTTGCAGTGAAGTGCTGTCAGCGCAGGAAGCGGCTCATAAACCTTGAGTCCCAGTTTTTTAGCCATTGAAAAACCATCCACAGCATCCTTTTTTCCGGTGCCGGCCTTTGTGCCGCATGCAAGTATAAGACTGTCAAAGCGATATGTTTTATCCTGTGTTTTTACAAGAAATCCATTTCTGTTCTGAATATCCAATATGCGGCAGCCGCAAATCACATTTACCCCCAGAAAGGCAAGCTCACTTCTGAACAGATCCAAAACCGCGGACGCCTGATTGCATCTGGGATATAAATATCCGCCCCGATCTGTCAGCAGCATTCCCCTGTCGTTGAAAAATCTGATGGTATCATTAACACTGAATTGATCGAAGTATGTTTTTAATTTTTCAGTATTGTTTCCCCGGTAATCTCTTTCTACGCAAAAATCCAGATTGGAAAGATTGCATTTTCCGTTTCCGGTTGCCAGTATCTTCTTTCCAATCCGGTCCTTACTTTCCAATATGGTAACTAAAGCACCGGCATTTGCTGCGGCGATCGCCGCCATCATGCCGGAAGCGCCTCCTCCTATGATGCCTGTGTGCTTCATCGTCCGCAGCTCCTGTCTATTTCGTCTTCATTTATACAGCAACATTATTCTACATTAATCTGAGCGTTTTCGCAACCATCACAAGAACTTCACCGCCCGGATATGCTCTTAACTCTCTTTGAGACACGCCTTTTAATGCAAGCACTGATATCACATAAAACAGCAATCCGACAATACTGCTGACAACCAGGTTTACTGACTGCGGAAGCGCTTTGAGCGCGATGTGTCCGAAAATTCCGGAAATAACGGCCATGATAAGACCACCTGCAATCGGAGCAAGCAGTACTCTGATCCAGTTAATTTTCATGCGAAGCTTTCGCGTAACGGAAGAAAGAAAGGTAAAACACAGCACAATGCCAAACAGGAGGTTGGCACATGGAAGTGCGCTGATTCCCATATTCAGCGGATTGAGCATCACATATAACGAAATCAGAAAAACGGCAACGGAAGCCAAAAGATCCAAAGCGATGCTGCGAAGCATATCAACGCTTACCAGTACCATACCAACCACAAAAGCAAGTCCGAAAAATACCAGCGAAATGCTGCCCGTGCGCAGCAGTCCTACGGTTGTCTCAGTAAAACTTTCTTCTAAAAATCCTTTCGTTAGAGGCTCTGCCAGCATTGCAAGTATCACCGCAAAGGGCATGGTCAACAAAGCGCTGCAGCGAAGAGAAAGCATACACTTATCCCTGCTTCTTTTCAAATTTCTTTTTATAAAACCAATTTTTAGTTCCGGAAGCATATGAACAGCAAAGAGGAATGCACACAGTAACGGAAAAACAAACCAGACACAAACCGTACCTGTATATAAGCCGAAATCCGATGCCGAAGCCTTTGAATTTTCTTTTGTACAGGCATGAAAAAAAAGAATCATCTGCCCTAAAAATGCAATAGCTGCAAAAAAGGCAGGAATCAGAATTAACATTGCCTGATTCAGAATGCTTTTTTGAATCTGCAGGCCGTTTTCTGTATCACCGGCTTCCAGCTGTACTCTCTCTTTTATTTCGATTCGATAAAAATACCAGCAAATAGCGGCAGCAATCAGTCCAGCCATAGAAGCAATCGTCAAAGCACTTCCGGCGCCCATCGCACCATAAGCCGGCGCATACTGATCATTTCGCAGCAGTGCGCTGACTTTTTCTCCATATTCATAAAAAGATTTCATAAAATGACCGGAGGAAAAAATGAAAGTCAGACAGAATGTGGCTTTTACATAGGAGGTTGCTCTGTCATTTCCAAATCCGTCAAGTCCACCGGTCAGAACAGATGACACGGTAATGGGAAGCATGGCAGGAAGCAGACTCTTCAAAGCAAGCGCCGCATATTCTGAACCGGACACCGCTTTCGTAAACATATCGGACAGCCCAAGTCCCACTCCCCAGCAAATAACACTGCCTGCAATTGCCATTCCGAGAGCGATTCTGATCACCTTTCTGGCGGCAGATGCATTCCTGCGCTCCAGCCTCATGGTCACCAGAACGTTCACCGCATGATTAAGTCCGATTCCGGCAAAAATGCAGAACACGAAAAACAATCCAAAACCAATGCTAAAGTATCCGTTTCCGGCTGTACCTGTGTTTTTTGTCACGGATACGCCGTAAAAACAGGCAATGGCTGTTGCCAATATCGCCACTAATGAAATGCATTCATTCGGTATTTGGAAATTTTTCTTCTTTTTCTTTTGTCTTCTCTTATTTGTCATAAGTCACCCGCGTTATTTTCAAGTATCCCTTTCATCCGTACATTCCCTGGTGATATGAAGTCCATCCAGGACCTGATTCTGTTTTGCTTCCATCACTTTAGCTTCTTCCGAAATCTCATGATCATAACCGCAAAGATGCAGCATGCTGTGCGCGACCAGAAAAGCAAACTCGCGTTTTACAGAATGGCCGTAGTTCTCAGCCTGAGAATAGATTCTGTCTGCGCATAAAATGATATCACCAAGAATCAGTTCTCCTGTATCGGGCTGAAAATAATCCGCTTCATTTTCCTCCACAATATCAAACGCCGCCTCTTTTTCAAATGGAATATTGGGAAAACTGAGCACGTCTGTTTCCCGATCAATCCCTCTGTATTCCCGGTTATATTCCTGTATTCCCTCTTTGTCTGTGATAAGCACATTTACCTCCGCTTCATAGGGGCAGTCTTCCATATCAAGAACAGCCTCTCCCACCAGCGATACCAGCTTTTCAACATCAAAGGGAAACGTATTTTCTGTTTCATTTTCTACATAAAAAGTCATGACTTTGGACTCCTCTTTTGCGCATTTCGGCTTTTGGTTTCTCTGGCAGCGCCGGTTCTTTCCCGCTGCTGCTGTTTTGCCAAAGCATGTGCCTCTTTGGCTTCATAGGCTTCATAAGCTTTTACGATCTTCTGAACTAACGGATGTCTTACCACATCCTTGCTGGTCAGATTACAAAACGCAATATCATCCAGACCGGAGAGCACCTTCACCGCCACATCCAGACCGGATTTGGTTCCCGGCGCAAGATCCTTTTGGGAAGCATCTCCCGTCACAACTACCTTTGAACCGAATCCAATACGGGTCAAAAACATTTTCATCTGAGCCGGCGTGGTATTCTGCGCTTCATCCAGGATGATATAGGCATTGTCAAGAGTCCGCCCTCTCATATAAGCAAGCGGCGCAACTTCGATCAATCCCTTTTCCATATTCTTCTGAAAGCTCTCGGCTCCCATAATCTGGTAAAGAGCATCATACAGCGGACGCAGATAGGGATCCACCTTGCTCTGCAGATCTCCGGGCAGAAACCCCAGCTTTTCACCTGCTTCTATCGCAGGTCTTGTTAAAATGATTCTTTCCACTTCATTGTTCTTAAAAGCCGTGATCGCCATTGCCATCGCAAGATAAGTTTTACCGGTTCCGGCAGGCCCCAGACCGAATACGATCATATTATTCCGAATGGCGTCCACATACTGCTTCTGCCCCAGTGTCTTGGGCTTTACCGGCTTTCCGCTGACAGTATGACAGACGAGATCACCATCAATTTCCAATAATGCATTGTCCTGATTTTCCATACTCATCGCTATCGCATAATCCACATTCTGTTCCTGAATCTGGTTTCCTCTCTTTGAAATTTCATAAAGCTGTTTTAACACAGATACCGCCATTGCGACCTGATATTCCTTGCCGTTCACCCTTATACAGCCGTCACGATCAATGATATCAACCGAAAAAGCCCGTTCCAGCTTTTTGACATAACAGTCAAACTGCCCGAAAAGGGTGCTGATATGTGCGGCCGGCATATCGATTATTTCTTCTTTACATGATGCATTATGCACCCGTTTATTCT
>JAFUMV010000061.1 GCA_017482485.1 Lachnospiraceae bacterium | reverse complement strand
TGAATCATAATAATTCTCCTTTCAAATTGCCGTTAATTATTTAGCTCTTTCGATAATTTCAACAAGTCTCCATCTCTTGTCCTTGGACAGGGGTCTTGTTTCCATAACCTTTACGGTATCGCCGATGTCGCAGTCGTTGTTCTCGTCATGAGCCTTAAGCTTGTAAGTCTCTTTTACGATCTTACCGTAAAGGGGATGCTTTACATGGTCTTCAATGGCAACAACGATTGTTTTGTCCATTTTATTGCTAACGACTTTACCAGTACGTGTTTTTCTTAAATTACGTTCCACGTTAGTGTGCTCCTTTCTGGATTAGACCCAAGCTTATTCAGCAACTTTAGCTTTCTGAGTCATAACTGTCTGAATTCTGGCAATGTTCTTTCTAACTTCCTTGATTCTGGCAGTATTATCAAGCTGGTTTGTTGCGTTCTGGAATCTCAGGTTGAAAAGTTCCTTTTTAGCAGCTACTAATTCCTGTGCTAATTCTGCAGCTGATTTGTTATTTAAATCTTCTACAAACTTCTTAGATTTCATTTGCTACACCGCCTTCCAAGTCTGCTTTAGAAACAATTTTACATTTGCAAGGAAGCTTATGCATTGCGAGACGTAATGCTTCTTTAGCGGCTTCTTCAGATACGCCGGAAATTTCAAACATTACACGACCCGGTTTTACAACTGCTACCCAGTATTCAAGAGTACCTTTACCGGAACCCATACGTGTTTCAGCAGGTTTTGCTGTTACAGGTTTGTCAGGGAAGATTTTGATCCAAACCTGACCAGTACGCTTTGTATAACGTGTCAGCGCGATACGTGCTGCTTCAATCTGATTGGACTTGATCCAGCAGGGCTCTAAAGCTACCAGACCATATTCACCGTTAGTGATTTTATTGCCGCGCAGTGCCTTACCTGCCATGGAACCGCGGAACTGTTTACGACGTTTTACTCTTTTAGGCATTAACATAGTTATTTATCGCTCCCTTCCTTGTTTCCTTTAGTAGGAAGAACTTCGCCTTTGTAGATCCAAACCTTAACGCCAACTTTGCCGTAGGTTGTATCTGCTTCTGCGAAACCATAATCGATGTCTGCTCTCAGTGTCTGCAGCGGAATAGTACCTTCGCTGTAGAATTCAGTACGAGCGATATCAGCACCACCCAGACGGCCGGATACAGCAGTCTTGATGCCGAGTGCGCCGGACTTCATTGTTCTGCCGATGCAGGATTTCATAGCTCTTCTGAAAGATACACGGTTTTCCAGCTGCTGAGCGATGTTCTCAGCTACCAGCTGTGCATCTCTGTCAGGTCTCTTGATTTCCTTGATATCAACCAGAACCTTCTTGTCTGTCAGCTTGGACAGCTCTTTCTTGGTTACTTCGATTTCTGCACCGCCCTTACCGATAACAACACCGGGCTTAGCTGTGTAGAGGATAACCTTTACTCTGTCGGATGCTCTTTCGATTTCGATCTTGGAAACACCAGCGGAGTATAATTTCTTCTTTAAGAACTTTCTGATATTGTAATCTTCTACTAAGAAGTCTGCATATTCAGCGTCAGCATACCATTTGGAATCCCAATCTTTGATTACGCCGACTCTTAAACCATGAGGATTAACTTTCTGTCCCATTATCCTTCCTCCTACTTTCTTTCATCAAGCACTACGGTGATGTGGCTCATTCTCTTTTCGATTCTGTAAGCTCTTCCCTGTGCTCTCGGTCTTACTCTCTTCATTGTAGGTCCCTTGTTAGCGTAGCATTCAGCAACGTACAGGTTTTCTTTATTCATGCCGTTGTTGTTTTCTGCGTTAGCAGCTGCGGACTCCAGCAGCTTTTTAACAAGGCTGGAAGCGTATCTGGGATTGTATGTTACGATAGCCAGTGCGGTATCGAGATCTTTACCTCTGATGGCATCCAGTACAAAACAAGCTTTTGTTACAGACACTCTTGCGTAGGATAATTTTGCAGAAGGTCTTGTATCTTTATTCGCATTTCTTTCTCTCTTAATCTGGGATCTATGTCCTTTAGCCATGATTAAAACCTCCTTTCAATTACCGTACTCTGGACTTCTTTTCGTCCTTACCATGACCTCTGTAGGTTCTGGTAGCTACGAATTCGCCGAGTTTGTGTCCAACCATATCTTCAGTTACATATACCGGAACATGCTTGCGGCCGTCATGAACTGCAATTGTGTGTCCAACGAAGGACGGGAAAATTGTAGAACGACGGGACCAAGTCTTGATAACCTGTTTCTGTCCGGAAGCGTTCAGTGCGTCAACTTTCTTCAGTAAGCTGGCATCAGCGAACGGTCCTTTTTTCAGTGATCTTGCCATTGTTCTTCTCCTCCTAAAAATTATTTGATAGCCTTACCGTCTCTTCTTCTTACGATCAGCTTGTTGGAAGCTTTCTTAGCCTTACGTGTCTTCAAGCCGAGTGCCGGTTTGCCCCAAGGAGTGCTCGGACCAGGACGGCCGATACCGGTCTTACCTTCACCACCACCGTGCGGATGGTCGTTAGGGTTCATTACGGAACCGCGAACAGTAGGACGGATACCCATGTGACGTTTACGTCCAGCTTTACCAATGTTGACCAGGTTGTGATCGCCATTGCCAACAACACCAACGGTTGCGCGGCAAACAACGGGAACCATTCTCATTTCGCCGGAGGGAAGTCTCAGTGTAGCGTACTTGCCTTCTTTAGCCATCAGCTGTGCGCTGTTACCAGCAGAACGAACCATCTGTCCGCCCTTGCCGGGATATAACTCAATGTTGTGTACCATGGTACCAACAGGAATTTCAGATAAGGGTAAGCAGTTACCAATCAGTACTTCTGCTTTGGGACCGTTCATTACAGTCCAGCCTACCTGCAGGCCTTCAGGTGCAAGGATATAGGACTTTTCACCGTCAGCGTAGCAGATCAGTGCGATGTTAGCAGTTCTGTTGGGATCGTATTCGATACCGATAACCTTTGCAGGAATATCGTCCTTCATTCTCTTGAAGTCTACGATTCTGTACTGTGTGCGAACGCCGCCGCCACGATGTCTTACAGTAATTTTACCCTGGTTGTTACGACCGGAGTTCTTCTTCAGAGATACGCAGAGGCTCTTCTCAGGAACGCTCTTTGTGATCTCGGAAAAATCAGAACCAGTCATATTTCTTCTGGAAGGTGTATAGGGATTATATTTTTTAATTCCCATGATGATTTCTCCTTTTACTATTTATTATCGCGCTTTGTTTGCGCATACCCGCGGCCTTGCGCCGCCGTTGGCCGGCCATGCCGGTTCTTATTAAAGACCAGCGAAGATCTCAATATCTTTGCTGTCAGCTGTCAGAGTAACGATAGCCTTTTTAATCTTGGCAGTCTTGCCAACAACCATGCCGCGTCTTCTGTTCTTGCCATCTGCATTCAGGGTGTTAACCTTAGCAACCTTGGTGCCTTCGAACATTTTTTCAACAGCTTCTTTAATCTGAGACTTGTTAGCTTCCGGATTTACCAGGAAGGTATATTTCTTTTCGCTCATGCCTGCCATGCTCTTTTCAGTGATAACAGGTTTGAGGATTACGTCATAGTATTTGATGTCAGCCATTATGCGTATACCTCCTCGATTGTCTTAACAGCGTCTTTTGTCAGAACAACCTTGCCAGCCTTCATAACATCATATACGTTGATGGTGTTGGGCAGAGCCATTTTTACAGTAGGAATGTTCTTAGCGCTCTTCATTACGTTTGCATCGTTCTCGTTAACTACAACCAGACCGTTTTCAACGTTCAGATTCTTCATAACCTGTGCGAAGTTCTTTGTCTTGATTGCTTCGAATTTCAGCTCGTCTACAACTACCAGTTTGTCAGCTGCAACACGGCTTGTCAGAGCGGACTTTAATGCTGCTCTCTTTTCTTTCTTGTTGAGCTTGAAGGAATAATCTCTCGGAACGGGAGCGAATACTACGCCGCCGTGTGCCCACTGAGGAGCTCTTGTTGAACCCTGTCTTGCATGACCGGTTCCTTTCTGTCTCCAGGGCTTTCTTCCGCCGCCGGAAACTTCTGCGCGGGTCTTTGCCTTCTGTGTTCCCTGACGATTGTTTGCAAGCTGCTGCACAACTGCAAGATGTACCAGATGTTCGTTCACTTCAACGCCGAACACTGCATCATTTAATTCGATTGTGCCAACAACCTGGCCTTCCATATTTAATACAGATACGTTTGCCATCTGTGTAGTCCTCCTTTCCTAATTTAAGCTTCCACTTTAGTGGTTTCTTTGATTGTTACTAAAGCTTTCTTAGGGCCCGGTACTGCACCTTTTACAAGGATCAGATTCTTGTCTGCGTCAACTTTTACAACGTCCAGATTCTGAACAGTAACTTTTACGCAGCCCATATGACCAGGCATTCCCTTGCCTTTGAATACACGGCTGGGGGAAGAACATGCACCATTGGAACCCTGATGACGATGGAACTTGGAACCATGAGCCATAGGTCCTCTGTGCTGTCCGAGTCTCTTGATTGCGCCCTGGAAACCTTTACCTTTGCTGATTGCAGTAGCGTCAATTCTGTCGCCTGCAGCAAAGATGTCAGCTTTGATTTCCTGAGCCAGTGCATACTCGGAAGAATTTTCAAATCTGAATTCTCTTACATATCTCTTGCAGGATACACCAGCTTTTGCAAAGTGACCCTTCTGAGCTTTATTTACGCCATGTCTGTGAATGACATCCTTCTTGCCAGCCTTGTCTTTATTGACAATCTTTTCTTTCTTGTCTACGAAACCAACCTGAACTGCTTCGTATCCATCGTTCTCAACTGTCTTGATCTGTGTTACTACACAGGGACCAGCCTGAAGAACTGTTACCGGAACAAGTACGCCGTCTTCATTGAAGATCTGTGTCATTCCGACCTTGGTAGCTAAAATCGCTTTTTTCATTGTTTGACCTCCTGTTTGGTTCTACATAGCGGAATGTTCGCAGCTTTCCTTCCTCTTTATTAAGCGGTGGTTAAAGCCGTTGGACTATTCATACGTCTTTGTAGAGGTTTTCATTTTGTTTGTTGCTTATTTGTTTTTCATTTTGATATCAATGTACACACCAGCGGGCATTTCCAGTCTCTGCAGTGCATCAACGGTCTTGGGTGTGGGTGCGATGATATCGATCAGTCTCTTGTGTGTTCTGCGTTCGAACTGTTCTCTGGAATCTTTGTACTTGTGAACAGCTCTCAGGATCGTAACAACTTCCTTCTTAGTAGGAAGCGGAACCGGTCCACTCACCTGTGCTCCATTCTTCTTGACTGTTTCGATGATTTTCTTAGCAGACGCATCAACTAACTGATGATCGTAAGCTTTCAGTGTAATACGCATTACCTGATTTGCCATAAAAAAAGTCGCCTCCTTTTCGCGCTTTTGAAATAAGTGCGACAAGCGGTGACTGTACACTCTCCCGTGTGTGTCCTTCTGACAAGCAACGCTAAAAGGTTTTCTCCTTTTAATTGTCAGTGGATATCCACGTCGTTTCCCCTATCTTCTAGGTGCTGTTATCTGGTACAGTGACTTGTCGTCAGTTTACTAACTTGACATTCGCTCCACGGAAAACCTGCCGGAATTATGTATTCTCCCTGGCAGCAACCTCACGCTTCATCGCTATCATGTCACAGCATTTGTAAGTATATACGATACTTCACGAAATTGCAAGTGTTTTCAAAAAAAATTTTACGAAATTTTTGTATTAATTTTAGTACAAATGAACAATGCATGAAAATGAGAAAAATGGACGGGTGAGCGAGCAGAAAATTACGACGATTCTATTCTGCTGCGGAAAACATCACAGCAGTCTTTTCACCAGCATCAGTTCCATCGGCTCTCCTTCCAAAACGAAGTCTCCGATATCCCTGTAACCGATTTTTCTGTAAAAATGCTGTGCCTCTTCGTTCACCTGGGTGGAGGTCAGGCAGATTTCATAACCGGCTGCTTTCATTTCCTCCTCCCAGTGTTTCATCAGCATTTTCCCGTAGCCTTTTTTCTGATATTCCCAATCCACAAACAGCAGATTGCAAAACGGCGTGTGGTCCCAAAACAGGTTATAGCGTAAAAGTCCGACCGGCTTTCCATCCGCTTTGAGAACATAGGCCATTTTATCCCGTACTTTATTTTTAAACTCTTTTTCAGGCAAATGTCTGTCGAGAGTGCACCAGAATTCTTCATCTTCCTGTATCGCATAGGTGATTGTAATCATTTTCTTTTCTCCATTTCACTCTGCTGCTTCCATAAAGTAAATCCGTGAAGCAAAATCCTGATAATATCTCACTTCATCATTATACCCGGTTCCGGCAAAGGACTGTTTTAACCGAACGCCGCCGTACATCAGCGTGTCTCCATAGGCATAAAGATCTTCCGTCTCGCCATTCATTTTTACAAATTTTGCAATGGTGCTGTGGAGCAGGGAATCCTGTTTTACATGCATCGGTGCCACCATGTTCACCAGATCCCCGAAGCCTTTCAGATTATATTTTAATTTTCTGTTGTAAAAATGATAGCGCATGTCCGGCTGCAAACCTTTTGCTCTATAATAATGAAAAGCGGTGTTTGGAATCACCAGCTTCTGCATCACAAACCCCACCGCTTTTTTACAGTCAGGTGCAACGCAGGTCCATTCCATTGTGTTTCCGGCGGTATTTTCCAGGCAGCTTCCGCCATGCGCTGCTGCATCATGAAAGCTTCTTCCCCGATAAAAGCTGCCCAGCTGCAGCACTTCACGCCACTGCTTGTAAAGGGCGATCTGATTTTTGATGGCTTCCATATCTTCTTTTTTCATATCGCAGAAATTGCATTCGTAACCGAATACACCGAAGCTCGCCACATGGAATCGTGTTTCCAGAGGCGTTGTACGCAGGGTCTGGTGGTTGGGGCAGGCAGAAACATGGGCGCTGACAACAGACATGGGATAGCCATAGCTATAGTTATTCTGCATTTCCACGCGACACAGTGCATCGGTATCATCACTGGCCCAGATCTGTGGAAAGTAGCATAGAATTCCCAAATCAAATCGATTGCCGCCGGATGCACAGCCCTCAAATAAAATGTGAGGGAAACGCGCAGTCAGCTCTTTCATACAGCGATACAGCCCCATCACATAGCGATGAGCCACCTCCCCCTGTCGGCCAGCAGGCAAAGAATCCGAATAATAATCCGAAAAAATCCGGTTCATATCCCATTTCACATAGGAAATATCCGCGGAGGAGAAAACTTCACCCATTTTTTCAATAATATAGTCCTGTACCTCGGTTTTCGTCAAATCCAGGATCCGCTGATTGCGTCCTTCTGCATGGGGCTTTTCAGGAATCTGCAGCACCCAGTCAGGATGCTTTGCATAAAGCTTACTTTTTACGTTGATCATCTCGGGCTCTACCCAGATGCCGAAATTCAGTCCCAGCTCTTTTACTTTATCGCAAAGCCCTTTGACGCCGCCAGGCAGCTTCTTTTCATTCACATCCCAGTCCCCTAAAGATGTGGTATCATCATTTCGCTGACCGAACCAGCCATCGTCCATCACAAACAGCTCGATGCCCGCCTCTTTTCCGGCCTTCGCCAGATTCAAAAGTCTTTTTTCATTAATATTAAAATAGGAAGCTTCCCAACTGTTGAGCAGCACGGGACGCACTTTATTTTTCCACTGTCCTCTGACGATGTGCTCCCGAACAAAATGGTGCATCTGACCGCTCATGCCATTAAAACCATTATGAGAATAGGTCATCACAGCCTCCGGCGCTTCGAAGGACACACCCGGCTCCAGCAAAAAGCAGAAAGACTGCGGATTGATTCCGGAAACAAATCTTGTTTTGCCAAAGCTGTTGACTTCTGCCGCCTCATAGTGATTTCCGCTGTATATCAGATTAAAACCATAGCATTCTCCAAAATCCTCGGAAGTTTCTTCCCGGCTCAACATGACAAAGGGATTTGCACGGCTGGAGGAAACGCCGGCATAAGCTGCATTCACATGTTTTCCCGATGCAATTCGCACATCATGGCGCTTCATCTCCCGCGCCCAGGCACCGTTAAAGGTGGTCATCACATAGTCAGGTGTATCCAGATCCAGCTGCAGGCTCATAAGCCGTTGCAGTTTTACGTTTTCGCTGCTTGTATTATAAAGCACTGCACTTCGAGTGATCACATCGCAGTCTGCGTAGACAGAATAGTACAGTTCAAGTGTCAGATCATATTGCCGATCCTGCAGGGTGATGCAAAGTGTCTCTGCTTTTTGACTCTCATCGTAGGAGCAGGGCAGCGTTTTCAGAGAATGCTTTTCCTGCAGCACTTCCGCTTTTTCAAATAAAAAATCAGAGGTATAGCTGCCGTCAGCATGAATCACTTCGATGAAAGGCTCCCGAATATCCCCCCGTCCGCAGGCGGACATTTCCAGCCTCGTATCTTCCAGTCCAAAGCTCTTGTCTTCCTGATCGTAAAGATTCAAATTTCCCATGACAAAAGCCTTTTTCTCCACAAGAGCTTCCGCTCCCTGGCCATTAGGGAGAGAAATTTTTCTTCCATAATATAAGTGTTCCAGATGACCTGTTTTCATCACACGAAAGCAGTAGGTTGTATGTTCAGTTTCCAAAATAAAATATTCGTTTTCTCTTCTGATCATCATGCATCCTCTCTCTGATACCATTCCAGTTCTTTTGCAGACATCACAATATAATTTTCGTGCCCTTAATAAGAATAACATAAAATCCGGATTAGAAAAAGAATCCGGAGAATATAAGAGGAAATAATTGCGGTATAAAATAATGAAACAGCTTCAATACGCAGCAGCATTGTAGTATAATCAAGGGCACAAGAAAACACACCCAAATGACCATCGAACACAGATAATATATTTGAAAACGGAGAACTGCTATGAACTTTATATCCTATGTACTCGGAGCAATCCTGCTGCTCATCCTCCTGATACTATTGACAGCCTTCGTCTGTTTCTATATTGCCTTTTACGTCCCCCGAAGGAAACCCCAAAATCCGGAAGAGTACAGCGTTCCGGAAGGAGAAATCTATGAACCCTACAGGGAGCAGATAATTAACTGGATGAAAGAAACCCGAAATCTTGCGCATGAAGATGTGTCAATCGTTTCTTTTGATGGTCTAAGTTTACACGGAAAATACTATGAATATCAGCCTGGTGCTCCCATCGAGCTCATGTTCCATGGATATCGCGGAACTGCCGAACGGGATCTCAGCGGCGGCGTGCAGCGCTGCTTTCGCTTGAAAAGAAATGTTTTAATTGTGGATCAACGTACAAGCGGTCAAAGCCAGGGACATGTCATCTCCTTTGGAATCAATGAAAGCCGCGATTGTCTTTTCTGGGTAGATTATCTCATCTCCCGTTTTGGAAAAGATGTGAAAATTATCCTTACAGGCATTTCCATGGGTGCGGCTACCGTTATGATTGCCGCCGGAAAGCCGCTCCCCAAAAATGTCATCGGCATTCTGGCAGACTGCGGTTACACCTCTGCCCGGGATATTATTAAAAAGGCGATCCGCGAAATGAAGCTGCCGCCAGATTTATTATATCCCTTCGTCAAATTAGGGGCAAGAATCTATGGTCGCTTCGATCTGGAGGAAACCTCACCGATTGAAGCCATGCGGAAATGCACAAAGCCCATCATCTTTATCCACGGCGAATCCGATGATTTCGTCCCCTGCGAAATGAGCCGGCAAAATTATGAGGCCTGCAGTGCCCCGAAAACCATTCTTACAGTTCCCGGTGCAGGGCATGGGCTTGGCTATATGGTGGATATGGAAGGATATTTTAAGACTCTGAATGATTTTTCAAAACAATATGGAATATAAAATGCAGATGCCCGGACTTGAGCACAATGCGGAAGAAAATTTTGCGGCATAAGCCGCATAGCAAAGAGATGGGAGCGACAGCACTTTCGTCTGCCGCTCCCTTGATTACCACAAATTTTTTTGTTGTCTACGCTTTACACCAGTTTTCCCTTGGCAAAGAAAACCGGCAGATGGAAGTTCGGCGTTTCATTTTCGATCGGCGAATAGCTTGCGAAATGCAGGACCTCCGGACTTTCCGCGATTTTATAGAAATTGCAGTAAAAATGTC
This sequence comes from Lachnospiraceae bacterium, assembly GCA_017482485.1. Classification (GTDB taxonomy): domain Bacteria; phylum Bacillota; class Clostridia; order Lachnospirales; family Lachnospiraceae; genus Gallintestinimicrobium. The sequence goes on along the minus strand of JAFUMV010000061.1, from coordinate 31,469 downwards.
CCAGATCTTTTATTCCGCATTCCTTTTTTAAAAATGCTTCCGGAATTGTGAAAGATACAGACCACTGCTTTTCTTCCACCACCGCTTTGCAGTCAGCGATCTCCAGATAGCTTTCGGGCATTTTTAATCGGTCTTTGCGCCCTTTTCCACACTTGGCATAAAGCGCAGCATTGGAATTGATTTCAAAATTAATGTACATCACATCATTGGTCAGCACTTCCCCCTCTTCCGGAAATGCCAGGAATACTTCCATAGCGCTGTCCTTACAAACCATATCCATATAATCGGTAAATGTCCGCTTCGGATTTTCCTCTTCGCAGGTCATTTCCACATAAAAGCCCTTTCCTTCGATGTAACCCATCCGGCCATATGTTTTGGGCTCCATCACCCGATCCCACATAAAATGATCCACACAAAACAGTGCGCACTGACCGATCTCTGCCTTTGATTTAATTCTTTTTACCTGATATTCCATTTGTACCCCTTTCCTCCTTTTGGATTGACCAATTCCATTGTTTACGTGCTTCTCCGGCATTTTCCTAACAACATCATACCGTAAGAAGCCCTCTTACTCCCGGCTCACCAACCATCCCGAAATCAGCACCGTTATAATCCCCACAGCACCGGATATAGTCAGTGTTTCCTGATAGAAAAAAATGCCGAGCACCGCTGCCGTCACCGGCTCCACTGTTGCAATTACGGCCGCCTTTCCGTTCTCCATTCCTGCCAGGCCATAGGTGTAAAGTACATAAGCTGCCACTGTCACAACCAAAATCAGCCCGGCACTCATCGTCCAGAAACCCGGCTGCAAAAGCAGCGACGATTTCAAGCCGCCAAAGGGCAGATAAAACACCATGGCAATTCCTGCCACCAGAAATGTATAAAAAGTGATCGTCAGCGTATGATAGCCTTTCTGCAGTGCAAAGCGACTGAAAATGCTGTACAGCGCATATCCCAGTCCGGCTCCCAGACCTGTCAGAATTCCCGCCGCATTCAGTGCACCGCTTTCCTGTCCGCCCCCGGAAACCAGCGCGCAGCCCGCCACCGCCAACACCACTGCGCATACCTTCTGTTTTGTGATCTTCTCCCGAAAGCATACCGCGGAAATCAGCACCACAAAGATCGGCGAAGTATACAAAAGCACCGCCGCAGTGGAAAGATCCGTTATTTCAATGGATTTAAAATAACAATAATTGAAAAACAGGATACTTGCAATACCCGTTCCCAGAAAACACCACAAATCTTTCCACTTTATTTTCAGCAGGCTTCTGTTATAGAAAAAAAGACCGCCTCCCATACACAATGCCGTGCCAACGGAACGCCACGCCACAATGTCCATAGTATTAAGTCCATATTCATTTAAACCTCTCACCCAGATTCCCATGGTTCCCCACAGAATAGCTGCCACTGCCACAAATGTCCATGCCGTCTTTTTCATCATACACAAAAACCGGCACTGTTACATGCCGGTCTGTCCTTTCCAATTTTTCAAATATCACACGCGTTTTGCTGCAACATCATCAAATTCTTTCAAAATTTCTTCATCGGGCGCAGGTGTGAGCAGACTCACCACTACAATTACCAGAAGGCTGACAAAGAACCCAATCAGCAGAGAATACACACCCGTCACACTGCCGATGGTCGCTCCTTTGATCAGAGGAAGATAATCCCACACAATAACAGTCAGTGCACCTGCCGCAATACCTGCCACCGTTCCCTGCAGATTGGAGCGTTTCCAGAACAGGGACATGAGCACTGCCGGGCCAAAAGCAGCACCCAGACCAGCCCAGGCATTGGATACCAGTCCCATGATGGAACTGTTGGGATCCAGCGCGATCAAAAATGCCAGAATTGCGATCACGAATACCGTAATTCTGCTTACCTTCATTACAGTCTTATCATCCATATCTTTCTTGATGACACCGCGGAAAATATCTTCTGCCATGCTGGAAGCGCTTACCAGCAGCTGGGAATCCGCAGTGGACATGATCGCAGCCAGAATGCCGCACAGGAAAATACCGCCGATAACAGGCGCATTCATTTTTTCTGTGAACATGACGATGATCATTTCGATGAAAACATTTTCTTCCAGTCCGTCTGCCAGCACTGCAGGTGCCAGAAAAGCTCTTCCCACCACACCGATCAGGCAGGCGAAGAACAGGGAAAGCGCAACCCATGCCAACGCAACACCTTTGGATTTCTTCAATTCCTTTTCATCACGAACAGCCATAAAACGCACCAGAATATGAGGCATACCGAAATATCCGAGTCCCCACGCCAGCTGAGACAGGATTTCCACAACCGTATAGGGTCTGCTTCCATTTGAAAATGCATTCAGATATCCATCCACACCGCCGGGAACATTCGTGGATTCCAGCGCAGCTGTAATTCCTGCACCTCCGTCCAGCATTCCAAGCGCAATAATGGGCACTGCCAGAAGGCCGATCAGCATCAATGTTCCCTGCACAAAATCCGTCACGCATACGGCCATGAAACCGCCAAGGAACGTATAAATCAGAATAACCAGAGCACCGATTGCCAGCGCAATCTTATAATCTATTCCAAAAATGGAGTTGAACAGCTTACCGCCGGCAGCCAGAGCACTTGCGGTATATACAAGAAAGAATATTACAATTGTGATGGATGAAATCAAAAGTAAAATCTTCTTATTGTCATGAAACCTGTTTTCAAAATAAGTAGGAAGTGTCAGGGAGTTATTTGCCCGGATCGTATACCGACGAAGTCTTCCTGAAATGAACAGCCAGTTACAAACTGTACCAATAAACAATCCAACGGCAATCCAGATCTGCCCCGTTCCCAACGCATATATGGAACCCGGAAGTCCCATCAGAAGCCATCCGCTCATGTCGGATGCCTGCGCAGAAAGCGCCGCCACAAAGCCGCCCAGATTACGGCCGCCTAAAAAGTACTCTTCACTGCTGGTATTGCCTTTTGCATAAAGCGCTCCGATGACGATCATCAAAAGCAGATACAGGGCAAATGCCAGCAGAATCCATCCGATTGCATTACTCATATCTTATCCCTCATTTTCCGCGGCTGTGCCGCTGTAGTTTTCGCCTCCGTCTTCAAAAAACAGCAGACTTCGACTTTTTACAAAAAATTTCTCTCATTATAATCCCATATTACGGATAAGTCAATACTGGACTTTATTATCGCGTCAGTTTGCTAAAGTGCGGTTACGGTTTGCTGGTGACGTAAACCTTGCAATCTGCCGCTGTTTCATGTATAGTTGAGTTATGTTTACGGAAAGGAATCATTATCATGTGGATTGCAGATAACTGGAAAGATTATGAAGTTATAGATACCTCAAACGGGGAAAAACTGGAACGCTGGGGTGAATACCTGCTGGTACGTCCCGACCCTCAGGTCATTTGGAATACTCCGAAGACAAACCCCGGCTGGAAGAAGAAGAACGGTCACTATCACAGAAGCAGCAAAGGCGGTGGGGAATGGGAATTTTTTCATCTTCCCGAAGAATGGAGCATTCACTATCGTGACCTCACTTTCCGTTTAAAGCCCTTCAGCTTCAAACATACCGGACTTTTCCCGGAACAGGCCACCAACTGGGACTGGTTTTCCGAAATTATCCAAAGCGCGGATCGCCCGCTGAAAGTCCTCAATCTTTTTGCCTATACGGGGGGCGCCACTCTGTCCGCAGCCAAAGCCGGCGCAGCAGTCACCCATGTGGACGCATCCAAAGGCATGGTGACATGGGCAAAGGAAAATGCAGCCGCTTCCGGTCTGCAGGACGCTCCCATCCGCTGGCTTGTGGATGACTGTGTGAAATTCGTGGAGCGCGAAATCCGCCGCGGCAACAAATATGACGGTATCATCATGGACCCTCCCTCCTATGGAAGAGGCCCCAAAGGGGAGATCTGGAAGATCGAAGAAAGCATTTTCCCTTTCATTGAGCTGACCGCCCAAATTCTCTCCGATGATGCAAAATTTTTCCTGATTAACTCCTACACCACAGGTCTGCAGCCTGCTGTACTGAGTTACATGATTCATACTGCCATTGTCAAAAAGTTCGGCGGGCATGTAGAAGCAAACGAAATCGGACTTCCTGTCACCGAAAGCGGACTGGTGCTTCCCTGCGGTGCTTCCGGACGTTGGAGCCGCTGATTTGCGAAACAGAAGAATAATGTTGGGCGCAAAAGGTTTGCATTGTGACGCGATGGGAACACTTTACACAATAAGAAAACGGCACAGCCAACCGGAATTTCTCCATAGGCCGTGCCGTTCTTACTTATCTGATAAGCTGCTGCCCTTTTTAACGGAATAGGACATCGGCAATGTACCTTATTTTATTCTGAATTCCTGCGATCAGCTGTGGGATTTCCTCCGCATATCCGGGCTTTGTACGCTCCATAATATTCCCAGGGGTGTAGCAGATAGGAACCTCTCCTGGAAAACAGGCATACATTCTATATAAGTAAAAAGCCGCCATCAGTACCACCAGGCCACCGCCGATCTGTATCACTCCCACCGGCTTTTTCCCAAATACATATCGCATCAGGCAAAAATAAACCGCTAAAAACAGCCAGAAAATTCCCAGAGGATTCATCTCCATCCCCTTTTCAAACTGCCCTGCAGCAAAATAAAGCACCGATCTTGTCATACCGCAGCCGGGACAGGGCAATCCGGTTACAATAACTGACGGGCAAAACTGTCCAAACAGGATCTGAACCACAATATCGTAGACCAGTATTGCCGCTCCAATCTGCCAGTAATTTCTGATATCAGCGCTGATTCTATGCCAAACCCGCTTCACTCTTTCCATTCCACTAATTCTATTTTGCGCCCCTGCGTCCGCAAAATGCCATCCTCCTTCATTTTTTTCAGTTCCCGCATCATTGCACTTCGATCCACCGCCAGATAATCTGCACAGTCGGTGAGCGGAAAGGGCAAAGAAAAACTCCTGCGCCCCTTCTTTCTGCTGATGTGTTTCAAAAAAATGAGGAGTTTTTGCCGTATTGTACGATGTGCAAGAATATCCATATGCTTAATCATTCTTCTGGTAGAATGCTCCATCAGGCTATCATTTAACATGCTGATTTCCTTCTGGAAATTTTCTTCCATTATTTTTTCCGAATCCACAAAACCTACTCGACACCGCCCCAATGCAGTGATATAATAAAGGTCGCGTTTCAGATCGGGCAGACATTTTCCGCCGAAGATATCTCCTGACTCATAATAATCCAGGATTCTTCTCTGATCCTCCAGCGCATTGCTTTCCAACAGCGCCATCCCGGACAATATAATACCGATCTTATTATTATTCTGAGTGCCATCCATCACGACCTGACCTTTTTCAAATTCACGAATATATAAAAGGCCATCCCTCAGCCATACATCTTCCTGCACATTTGTCAAGTCCAAAATCTTCGAAAAATCTCCCATATTATCACTCCATAATGTGTCTCATTTTTGTGCAAACCACTATATTTTGTATTATATCCATTTTTTGTTGCATCTGCAACAGTTTTATTTCCCATCTCGGCATATAATGAAGTCCGTAGCGTTCCTTCTGTGAAGGAACGCTACGGACGCTACTTCACAACAAGCGCAGCGGTTGTGAAGGTTCCTTACTACAGGCGCTACTTCACAACAAGCACAGCGGTTGTGAAGGTTCCTTACTACAGGCGCTACTTCTCGATTGCGAAGCAATTGTGAAGGTTCCTTACATGTTTTACAAGCTATACCCCGCGGAGGGCGGGCAGTGATTAGAGGAGAGATAGTATATGAAGATCATCAAAAGAAATGGTTCCGAAGCAATCTTCGATACCGATAAAATTGTTGCTGCTGTCACAAAAGCCAACAATGCCACCGAATCTGCGAAGCTCACTCAGGAGCAGATTCACGATATTGCAGATTACGTAGAATACAAGTGTCAGAAAATGAACCGTGCGGTTTCCGTAGAAGAGATTCAGGATATGGTGGAAAATCAGATCATGGCAACCGGCGCCTTTGAACTGGCTCGCCGTTATGTGAGATATCGTTATCAGCGTACCCTGGTCAGAAAGTCAAACACCACTGACAACCGCATTCTGTCTCTCATCGAGTGCAACAACGAAGAGGTAAAACAGGAAAACTCCAACAAGAATCCTACCGTCAACAGCGTTCAGCGTGACTACATGGCGGGTGAAGTCAGCAAGGATCTGACCCAGCGTATTTTACTTCCCCAGGAAATCGTAGAGGCGGACAAGCAGGGCATCATCCATTTCCACGATTCGGACTACTTCGCCCAGCACATGCATAACTGTGATCTGGTAAATCTGGAAGACATGCTCCAGAACGGTACTGTCATCAGCGAGACCCTGATTGAAAAGCCTCACAGCTTTTCCACAGCCTGTAATATTGCAACCCAGATCATTGCACAGGTAGCCAGCAATCAGTACGGCGGTCAGAGTATCAGTCTTGCCCACCTGGCTCCTTTCGTTCAGATCTCCCGCGATAAAATCCGTACAGAGGTTTTAGAAGAGATCAAACTGCTGGGCACAAATGCTTCCGAGACACAGATTTCCGAGATCGTAGAAAAACGGCTTCGCCGTGAAATTACCAAGGGTGTACAGACCATTACTTACCAGATCATCACCTTGATGACCACCAATGGCCAGGCACCTTTCCTGACAGTTTTCATGTATCTGAATGAAGCAAAATCCGAGCAGGAGAAAAAAGATCTGGCTCTTATTATAGAAGAAACCTTAAAACAGCGTTATCAGGGCGTAAAAAATGAGTCCGGTGTCTGGGTAACTCCCGCATTCCCCAAGCTCATCTATGTATTGGAAGAGGACAACATTGATGAAGGCACTCCTTATTTCTACCTGACAGAGCTGGCGGCAAAATGTACTGCCAAACGTCTGGTGCCCGACTATATCTCCGAAAAGAAGATGAAAGAATTAAAGGAAGGCAACTGCTTCCCTGTTATGGGCTGCCGCTCCGCATTGAATCCCTGGAAGGATGAAAACGGCAATTACAAATTCTACGGCCGTTTCAATCAGGGTGTTGTCACCATCAACCTGGTTGATGTTGCATTGTCCTCCGGCGGCGATATGGAAAAATTCTGGAAAATTTTCGATGAACGTTTAGAGCTTTGCCACCGTGCGCTGATGTATCGTCACAATCGTTTGAAGGGCACACTTTCCGATGCAGCTCCGATTCTGTGGCAGTACGGTGCTCTGGCAAGACTGAAAAAGGGCGAAACCATTGATAAGCTGCTTTACGGCGGATACTCCAGTATTTCTCTGGGCTATGCAGGTTTGTACGAATGTACGAAATATATGACAGGCAAATCCCACACTGATCCGGAAGCTACACCTTTCGCGCTGAATGTCATGAAATATATGAACGCAGCCTGCGACAAGTGGAAAGCAGAAAGCAACATTGCTTTCTCCATCTACGGCTCCCCGATCGAAAGCACCACCTACAAATTTGCAAAATGTCTGCAGAAGCGTTTCGGCATCATCGAAGGCGTCACCGATAAGAGTTATATCACAAACAGCTATCATGTACATGTAACAGAGCCCATCGATGCGTTTTCAAAACTGCAGTTTGAATCCCAGTTCCAGTCACTTTCCACCGGCGGCGCAATCAGCTACGTGGAAGTACCCAATCTGCAGAACAATATTCCTGCCGCCCTGCAGGTAATTCGCTTCATTTATGACAACATCATGTATGCGGAACTGAACACCAAGAGCGACTACTGCCAGTGCTGTGGTTTCGATGGTGAAATCCAGATCGTTCAGGATGAAGACGGAAAGCTGGTCTGGGAATGCCCCAAATGCGGCAATCGTGATCAGAACACGCTGAATGTTGCAAGACGTACCTGCGGCTACATCGGCACACAGTTCTGGAATCAGGGCCGTACACAGGAAATTAAAGAAAGAGTTTTACATCTGTAATAAATCAAAAGGCCTCAGTACATCGTGTATTGAGACCTTTTTCTTATCTATTAGTCCTTATTTTTTCTCCATCTGTCAATCGCCGCTTCCATCCGGTCAAGCGCCTCGATCAGCTGCTTTCTCGGACAGCCATAGTTAAAACGAACACACTGAGAATTTCCGTAAATCTTTCCGGGCGAAACCTTTACCTGTGCCTGCTCCATAAAAAATTTCGCCGGTTTTTCAAGTCTCAGCGCAGAACAGTCAAGCCAGAGCAGATAAGTTCCCTCATTATGGGGCACTTGAATCTCCGAAATGGCCTTAAATCTCTTCTCTGCAAGATCACGGTTTTCACAAAGATATGCACGCAGCTCGTCTTTCCATTGATCGCAACTGCCATCATATGCCTTTTTATAAGCCGCCAGCGTTACGATATTGCCTGAAGGCAGTAAACCGTCCTGCTGACGGATGAATTTTTTTCTGATCTTCGCATCGGGAATGATGGCAAACCCCATTGGCAGACCGGGAATATTGCAGATCTTGCCGGCGCCGGACAGAGTCACGCTGTATTCTCTGGCTTCTTCGTTTAAAGAAAAATAGGGAATATGCTTTTTGTCCAAAGCGATCTCGCAGTGAATCTCATCGCTGATGATCATAATATCGTGCTTTTTACAAAATGCCTGCAGTTCAAGCAGCTCTTCTTTGCTGTACATACGTCCCACAGGATTGTGAGGGTTACAAAGAATCAGACAGGTCACTTCCGGCTTCACAGCAGCCTCCAATGCTTCCAGGTCCATGGCATAATGGTTGTCTGCATCTTTTTTTAAGGGCACTTCGATCACAGGCAGGTTTGCCTCTGCATACAGACGTCGAATATGGTCATACATGGGAACGGAATACATAAAGGTACCGCCCAACATCTTCAGGGCGTTCACAACGCCCGAGATGACGCTGGGCACCCATACGATCCATTCAGGCTCAATAGGAACCTGATAAACCTTTTCATAATGTTGAATCACGATTCTTCCAAGCTCATCCAGTCCGGTCGGATAACCATAGTAAGGGTGAGATGCCCTTTCAGTAACAGCTTCCAGCACCGGAGGCGGTGCCTGAAAATCCATATCTGCCACCCACATGGGTATGACATCTTCAGAAATACCATTCCATTTCACGGAATCACTGCCCCTTCTGTCGGGAAGACAATCAAAATCGTACATATTTTATTTTCTCCTTAGCCTGCTCACATCTTCTTCCATATTTTATCTCGGACCGCCTCTGTGTCCTCCGCCGGGTCCTCCCATCGGAGCGCCGCCTCTCGGTCCTCCCATCGGAGCGCCGCCTCTCGGTCCTCCCATCGGAGCACCGCTTCTCGGTCCTCCCATCGGGTGTCCATTCATCGGGGCACCTGTCTGTCCTCCACGCGGATTGCCACTCATCGGCCATCCTGTCGGCGCCGGCGGCGGAGGTGCCACAGGCGGCTTTCTTCTTTTCCGAAACAACTGACTGAGCAAAGATGCTCCAATTGCAGCGCCGGCAGCTTTTGCAATATCTTTTGCAGAGTCAGAATCCCGGGAAGCATCTTCCTGGGCAGACTCATACTCGGAATACTGCTCCTGCGCCGTCTGATTCCGGGCACTTTCTTTTTTTACCGGTGCTCCGCAATGGGGGGCAGACGCTTATGCCATCTTCCAGTGTGGAGTCACAATATTCGCAATATGCCATTCATCCCATCCTTTCCCGAAAATTTCACGTAATCAAAATTTCCTATTGAAGATAGAAAATTCACACATTTTTTATTCCTTTCTCAGCGATAGACAGCATCGATGGACGCATGTGAAAAATTTGGGGAGTACTCTTTCTTCATATTTTTATATTAGCATCTTATAAAGAAAAGTCAAAATATTTTTCTGATGATATGTTATGGTAAATACTACCCTCAGTGTGCAGAGGGCAATACGGTCGGCATCTGTACACCAATGCTTTTGCAGCGGTTCGACCTTTTGTTTGGTCTGCTCTACCGGGGTATATACATTCGGAATTTCCTAAAATACCCTGATTTCAGGCAGCAAATCCCCCAATATACAGAAATGAGGGTATATGGACGCAAATTTCCCGGAAATACCCCGGAAAAGCATGTACATACGGGGTATTTCTGAGAAATTTGAATCCATATACCCCCGGAAGGCCTCTAGCCCTGACAAAACAGGCTATTTCGGGGTATTTTAAAAGAAAAAATCTGTATATACCCCGGGGCTGCAGTATGAGCCATATTTGCCGGTAATTTTCGAGGGACCTGAATAGCAGTGAGGCTGAACCATTACACATATTATTTGATTTCCTGCAAAGATTACCCATTAATAGACTTTCTCTTTCCCCCAAAATCTGATATACTTTTTTTGTTCAGCAAGTTTTAAGAGGTGTTCATGATGAATTACGGTGAAATAAAAAAATATGATATTGCAAACGGTGAAGGCGTGCGCGTAACGCTTTTTGTTTCGGGCTGCACCCATCACTGTAAAGGATGTTTTCAGCCTGAAACCTGGAATTTTTCCTATGGAAAACTTTTTGACGATGCCGCAAAGGAAGAAATTTTAAGAGCGCTCAATGCTTCCTTTATTAACGGACTGACGCTCCTTGGCGGAGAGCCCTTTGAACCCGAGAACCAGCGCAGCCTGCTTTCTCTGTTAAGAGAAGTCCGTTCCCGCTATCCCAAGAAGTCCATCTGGTGCTACACCGGCTACACGCTGGAAAGGGATCTGCTCTCCGAAAGCCGTGCGCGCTGCGAATGCACCGATGAAATGCTTTCCATGCTGGATGTTTTGGTGGACGGCGAATTTGTAGAGGAATTAAAGAATATCAGTCTTCCCTTCCGCGGTTCGGAGAACCAGCGCATCATCGACGTGAAAAAGACGCTGGAGGCCGGCAAGGTGATTTTATGGGAACTGGAAAGTGACAAAATTCATATGAAATAAACAAATGCGGCCCTGCTTCACGGACCGCATTTTTCAGGCATCAGGCTCTTCCATTTTCGTTGTCGCAGTCTCCAACGCTCATCCACACTTTCCGCCCTCCTTTTTCAGACCATATGCGCACACGGGATATGAACGGCTGATGTGGATACGCTCAAACAGCTTAATCCAAAGCTGCCTGAGCGTATGTCATTGTCGGCGGACAGGTGGTTATTCATTCATCTTATCCACAAAATCGGCAGATTTCACGGTCATTTCCACCCAGGCAGGCCGAAAACCGCTTCGAATCGCGTTGCGCACGGATTTTAAGTTTGACCAGGCTGCACAGTAGAAGGGCACTTTTCCAAGCTTCAAAATCTCAAGTGCCAGTCTGGAAGTCAGCGCTGAGGCCACGCCTTTGCGCCGATATGCGGGCAGCACATCCACGCCGATCTGGTACATGGTTTTGCAGTCCGCCGAACAGGCCGCAAGGCCGATCAGTTCTCCGCCATCGTATGCGCCAACGCCCAGCACATCTCTGCTTCTGTCCTCAAAAGTCAGGGCGTTGCTCCACTGAGGCACATACAGCTCTTTGAAATCCGAAGCATACAAAACTTTCAGCTCATAAGGACAGGTGAGTTCTTTCATGATTTCCATATCCGGCAGAAAATATTCCGCCATGAAGCATACCTTCATTCCATAAGGTTTCACCGCATCGTTGAGCACATGCATGTTCGGTGTTTCAAAACAGTGTTCCATCTGATACCCGGAAATATACTGCCGCACCACACTCTCCAGCTTGGGGCTGACGGTTGCCACAATATTATTTCCATAGGATACCAGATTGCAGGGAAGCGGCAGATCCAGATATTTCCGCGCATTATCGTTTTTTACCGACTGCACAATCACATGCTCTGCCTTCAGAAAATCCGCCGCCTCACAATTGCAGTCATATGCAGACTGCTGCATGGCAATCTGATAAATTTCTTTCGTCGTCATTTGCCGATTCCTCTCTTTACAACTATTTGTACAGAACCGCTCGAAAATAGTCTGCTTTTTTTCCGGCCCTGCACTCACTCAAACTGAGCCTCATACAGTTTCCGGTAAGTGCCTTTCTTTTTCATCAGTTCTGTATGGGTGCCCTGTTCCACCACTTCCCCCTCATTCACCACCAGAATCAGGTCTGCATTCCGAATTGTGGAAAGCCGATGGGCAATGACAAAGCAGGTTTTATTTTTCATCAGATTGCGCATGGCTTTTTGAATCCGAATTTCTGTCCGGGTATCCACGTTAGAGGTGGCCTCATCCAGAATCAGCATATGGGCATCCAGAAGCATGGCCCGGGCAATGGTCAGAAGCTGCTTTTGGCCTTTGGAAATGTTGGTGCCTTCATCCGTCAGCAGGGTGTCATACCCCTTGGGCAGACGCATGATGAAAGAATGAATGTGCGCTGCCTTCGCTGCCCTGATCACTTCTTCCTTCGTGGCGCCTTCCTTTCCGTAAGCCAGATTTTCATAAACGGTGCCGGTAAACAGCCAGGTATCCTGCAGCACCATCGCATAGGACTGGCGCAGACTCTTTCGTGTCACGTCCATGCTGTTTTTGCCGTCCACGAAAATTTTCCCGCCCTGGGGATCGTAAAAGCGCATCAGCAGATTGATCAGCGTGGTTTTTCCTGCGCCGGTATGTCCCACGACAGCGATCAGCCTGCCCGGTTCTGCGGTAAAACTTAAATCATGAATGATGGTTTTTTCGGGTAAATAGCCAAACTTCACATGGGAAACTTCCACTTCGCCTTCCACATGTGTGAGCGTCTCTGCATTTTCTGCATCTGCCTTTTCCGGCATTTCATTTAACAGGGAAAAAACACGTTCTGCCGCAGCCAGCGCGGACTGCAGTTCGCTCATGATGTTGGCCGCTTCGTTGATTGGACCCGAAAATTTTCTGGAATACAACACAAAGGAAGAGATATCTCCGATGGTCATACTGCCTGCCAGATACAAAAGGGCGCCGAACACACCGGTCAAAGACAGGGACAAATTGTTGACGAAATTCACACAGGGACCAACAATGCTTCCATAGTATTCCGCCCGGTAAAAGGCATCCGCCGCTGCATCGTTTTTCACGTCACATCGTTCAATGGTATATTCCTCTCTTCCATAGGCTTTCAAGGTTTTCTGTCCGGTGATCATTTCCTCCACAAAACCGTTTAATTCACCCAGCTTCGCGGAGCGGTTCCGAAAAAGCGGCCGGGTCTTTCCGGTGATTGTTTTTGTGATAAAAACAGACAGCGGCACCGTAAAAGCGAACACCAGAACAAGCTTTGGCGAGATGGAAATCATCATCACCAGCGAACCTATCACCGTGATCACGGTGGATAAAAGCTGTACCAGATCGTTGGATAAAGATGCATTTACGGTATCAATATCGTAGGAAATCCGGCTGATGATATCGCCGGTTTGATGAATGTCAAAATAGCCCGCCGGCAGTGTCAAAAGCTTTTCAAATACATCCTGCCGCATTCTCTTTACCACGCTGCGGCTGATGGTGATCATCAGCACCTGCAGGCCATAGGACATCAGCGCCGATGCCACATAGAACAGTGCCATCCATCCCGCATAATAAAATACCTTCGAAAAATCCACCGCACCTTTACCCGGTTCAATTGCGCCGATGGCATACCCTGTAAGTCTGGGACCGATGAGAGCAAACAGGTTGCTTCCCATGGTGCAGACAAGGGCAGCTGTCAGCATCCATTTTTCCCCAAGCAGATACTGACCCAGATTCAGAATTGTGCGTTTGGAATATCGTTTCTTCTCCTGCTTATTCATCGCTTCCCTCTCCCATCTGGGAATGACTGATTTCCCGGTATACTTCACAGCTTTCCATGAGCTGCTCATGGGTGCCGTAACCGATCATGTTTCCCTCTTCCAGCACCAGAATGTGATCCGCATGGCGGATAGAACTGATTCGCTGGGCCACAATCACCAGCGTGGTATTTGAAAAATGCTCCCGGATGCCCTGCCGCAGCTTCGCATCCGTTCCATAGTCCAGGGCGCTGGAAGAATCATCCAGAATCAGTATTTCCGGCCCCATCGCCAGGGCTCTTGCGATCAGCACGCGCTGCTTCTGCCCGCCGCTTAAATTTGCGCCGCGGATATTAAGCGCATCTGCTTCTTTTGAATCCCTGCCCTGCACAAATTCGCTGGCCTGGGCATACAGCAGCGCCTCCTGAATCTGTTCCTGAGACAGTTCCCGTCCCAGTGTCACATTTCCGGCAATCGTATCTTCAAAAATCATATCGTTCTGAAACACCACACCGAACTTTTTCTTTAACTGTTCCGGCGTCTGGCTGCGCACATCCTGTCCGCCCACAAAAATCCGTCCGCTGTCTGCATCATATAACCGCATCAAAAGTGCCAGCACCGTGGATTTGCCGGAACCGATCTCACCGATAATGCCCAGTGTTTCGCCCTTTCGGACCCTGAAGCTGATGTCACGCAGGCTGGGTTCCTGTCCTTTATAATAGGAAAAAGTCACATGATCGAAAAGGATTTCCACGGGCTGTGCCGCTTCTTTTTCCGCCATGCTCCGGTCCGCTGCGGTCCATGCCACTGCGCTTTCGTTTTCTGCACGTTCCAGCTCCTCCATCACTTCCATCTCACTTTCGCTGTTTAACACCTTCCAGATACGATTGCCCGAAGCAATGGACTTGGAAATCATGGAAAACATTTTGGAAATGGACATCATAGCATTTAATATAATTGTAAAATATGTGGTAAAAGCCAGAATTTTTCCCACCTCACAGGCACCGCTCTGCACCCGGTAGGCACCGGTGATAATAACACACACAAGGCCCAGATTCAGCAGGATGGTCATGGCAGGGTTCATCACCGCCATCACCATGCCCGCCTTTTTCTCCCGGTCGATCACCTCGGAGTTGACTTTCCGAAATTTTTCCGTCTCATACCCTGTCTTGGACAGCGCCTTGATGACACGGATTCCTGCAATATCCTCCCGAACCACGCGAACCATGCGGTCATTTGCCTCCTGCAGTTTTGCGTAAATCGGAATCCCCTTTTTGGAAACGAATACCGTAAGCATGGCCAGAAGGGGCAGCGTTGCCGTCAGCACCAGCGCCATGGCCCAGTCCAGCGTAAAAGTCACAAAAATGCCGCCGATCAGCAGGATAGGCGCCCGGACACCCAGACGCTGAATCCTGGCAATCACCTGCTGCAGATCATATGTATCGGAAGTCATTCTGGAAATCAGAGAGGGCTTTGTAAAGTCATCCATCTGTCTATTGGATAAATACATGATTTTTGAAAAGAGATCGTGCCGCAGCGTCCTGGTCACCCGGCTGGACACCAGCGATGCCCTGCGGTTTGCGATCATATTGCCGGTCACCGCAAGACCAGAACAGATCATCATGGCCAATCCCCAGAAAAAAATCAGTTTTTTCTGCCCCGTTGGAATGATCACATCAATAATGTGTGCCAGTATGTACGGAATACACAAATCCATGATCGTTCCCGTAAATTTAATCAAAAACCCTACTCCCATCTGAGGGAAGTAGGGTTTTACATAACACATAATGATATTTTTCATCTGTCGTACCCTCCTGCCAGACTCTATTCTAGCACGGATAAAAAGGGTGCGTCCAGCTTTTTGACAGGTTTTAATCTCCTTCCTGTCTAAGTGTCCCGGCATTATACCTGTCCGCTTCACAGATCTGTTCCGTTCTGATTTCTCCCTCCTGGGAAGAGAGCCGTAAAAAAGTTTTTAAAATGTTACTTCACCGTCATGAGCCACTAAAGATGCCGAAGTGACATCCGAAAGTCCCATCAGCTCCGCCACCAGCTCATGTTCTGCTTTCACCCGCACTTCAACAGCCATATCCAGGTGATTTTCAGCCAGATTGCGGGCCTTTATTTTATGTAAGGAGCAATATTTTTTTATCACATCCATGATTGCTTTTTCATTTTTATAACTGCAGGCATTCACCAGCAGAATCTGAGGTGCTTTGGCCACAGGCAGCCAGTCCGCGATCAGAATTCCGGCCGTGAGCGCAAGGGACGCAATCACCGCAATCATGGCAAAACCTGCGCCGCAGATGATGCCTGCACTGATGGACCAGAACAAAAATACCAGATCCATGGGATCCTTAATTGCAGTTCTGAAACGCACGATGGACAGCGCACCCACCATGCCCAGCGAAATCACGATGCTGGACTGAATGGTTAAAATAATTGCTGCCGTAATGACCGCCAGAGCCGGAAGGGCAATATTGAAATTTTTATTATAAAAAGAATTCCGATTGAGCAGCCGATAAACAATGAAAATGTATGCTGCAATCAGTGCCGTGATGAACATGCATATCAAAACGGATTTCACCGACATTGCCAAAGATGCATAGCCTTCCAGAAAAGATTTTTTAAAGATATCTGTAAAACTCATATTCTGATGCCTCCATATATATTGTACTGTCTGCATAAATAATATTTTGAAAAACCGGACCACTGCAGGCTTTCCAGCTGGATGTGATTTTTTATGTATGACGGCAAAAATTCATCCCACTTCACTTCCAACACGCCCATACTTTTCTGTAAAATCGGCCGGAATATGAGTTCCGGCTCCAGGAAACGGGAAATATCATTGGACGAGCTGATATTTTCATCAAAGGTCACCCGCACATTTCCGTTTTGCTCCACAAAGGGGAAGCGGAGATATTCCACAATCACTACCGGCCGCATGCATCTGCCCTGCATTTCGGAAAGAAGCGATTTCTGCTGCAGCGTCATATCCGTAGTAATCCGGATTGGCTCTCCGCTCATCAGCCTGCGGCAGAGCATTTCATCAATGGGACAGGACTGCTTTAAGGTCATCTGCCGGTTCTTGCTCTTTTTTTCCAGCGTAATACGCTCCGCGTTTCCATCATAAATCCGAATCCGGTACTTATCTCTGACGTCCACACCGGCCTGGTTTTCATAAAAACAGGCATCCTCCGGCGTATCAAAATACAGACTTCTGATCCGATAGGCTCCGTTTTTATCCGCATGACTGTCCGGTCTCATCATTCCTCTGACCCGGGTTTTTAACACAGCCCGCTCCATGGCATTGCACATATATTTATATTCATGCCTGTATTTAGACTGTTCCGCTTCCATTATCATGACAAAATTCCTTCCTCAATATCACGGATGCCGCTGCATTTTACGGTTTCCTCCACAGAATATAAATCTGCCTGGCTGTCATGAATGGACACATGCCGATTGGCGGCCACCGCATTTTCTCCGGCGATCACCTTACAGATACCGCCCTGAATCATTACCATATCCTTATCGCTGACAGAACGGATTCCCGTTCCTTCACTTTCGATACTTGTGTCGCTGTTAAAAACAATCACACCGTCATTTCCGCGCAGTCCATCATTATTGGCTTTCACAAAAAGATTGGTATTAATCACCTTCAGCAGATCCTTTGAGCGAATGGCGTCCTCATGATATCCATACACATTCAAAACACCGCTTCCATTGATGGTCAGGTCCACATTGCTGAAAATGCAGGCCTGATTGTCTTCGTCATAAACAACCGTATCGCTGATCGTATTTTCAGTTCCATCTGCCGCCGTTAAAATGACTTTTGCCGCCTTTTCCACATAAATGGCGGGACCGCTTTGCGAATGAATTTCTACATTATTTAATATCAGATGAACCACTTCATCGTTACAGACACTTACGGTCACACTGCCGTCCAGACTGCCGTTTAAGACATAATCTCCCGCCTGGCTGATCTTCAGCTGCTGCCCGTTCCAGCTGTATAAAGCGCTGCTTTGTTCTGTAATTCCGGATTTCCTTTCGTTCTGCTCCAGATCAATTTCAATATAATCTGCACCTTCCGTCTCATAATCACTGCTGGTAATTTCATATCGGCTCACATCCACAACCGCCGCCGCATCGGATTCTGCTGCCACTGCTGTACCGATCTGCGCATCCAGAATCTCCTGACAGCCGGAAAGCAAAAATATCCCTGCCATCAAAAGAGTCGCACACCGTACTTTTTGCGATTTCAATTAGTCATCACTCTCCTTCCGCATTCTGATTAGCGTCAATCATTCCAAGTTCTTCTTCCAGACATTCCACAATGAAGGGATACCTGTTTTTAAAAAAATCGTCCATCTGCTCTATGTAAGCTTCAAACGTTTCCTCTCCGAAATCTTCTGAAAAAAATCGCTGATGGCTTTTGACCACCTGTTTTTCATAGGTTTCCTGCCATTCCATCAGGCGCTCATGCACCCTGTCATATGCAAAAGCAGTATTTGCAATCTCCAGAAACGTGTTGTAAAACTGCTCTCTGAATCCTGTATTTTGCATCAGTGATTTTATCACCGGCTCATCCATCAGATCCTGCCCATCTCTCCTCGGAGAAAAAGCAAATGTATTGCTGTCATACTGATTCATGGAAATGTCCATGTCAAAAAGCATCCACCGCCACTTACAGTCCCCATATTCTGAGTCCTCTGCGCCAATCGTCCGCCACAGGGCCATGTTCTGACCAAAGGACATGTCCTGATTATCCACGTACAGGTTGATGCAGTAATAGTCAATCAGACTCTGCACATCGATGAGTTCGCACACCGCCTGATAGTTTTCCTCCACCGACATATCCACTGCTGATATCCATTCCACCATCTGGTCATAGGCATTTTTCGCATCCTCGCCTCCCACATTTCCATTGCCGGAATCAATAATCCAGACATTATTTTTGTTCACATCATAGTAATTTTCCAGATATTCTTCTTTGTAACGTTCCCGCAGGTTGTAGATTCCCCAGTATTCCCCGTTTAAAAATACAACGCAGGGCTTCGAGTGCTGAACGGCCACAGCTCTGCCCTCCGCCAGCGATTCCAGAAAGGCATCCTTGATTTTACTTTCCGCATTATCGCTGCCGCCGTTTCGAAGTTTGATTGTGGAGTAAGAAGTGTCCGCAAAAAATTCATAGGGGAAAGTTACATTTTCATCGTAAATATCTCTGCCGAAAATATTCAAAGATTTCTGGGAGGCGCCTCTGGTGGACTGCCCTGCCACCCGGACTCCCACGTTCTGTGAAAAGCACCAGAAATGTTCTTCATCAAAATAGGAAAAAAACGCCTCCCGCTCCCATTCTTTTCCTTCCTTAAAAGCGTTGCTGGCCATATACAGATGCCGCTGATTGCCTTCCGCATCCGTAAAGCTTGACAAAAGCTCTCCATCCACAAGACCGCCTGCTTCTTTATATTCCTCCAACGCCTTTCCGTTTCCGTACATTCCGTTATCTTCGTCAAAAAGAGACTCCGGATCGGAAACAATGGAAATCACCGCCAGATCTTCATATTCCGTTTTCTCATCAAAGCCCACAAAATACACCTTTGTCACAATATTGCTGTAAACATCTTTTTGAGGAGCATAGCTGACCGCCCGGATGATCGTCGCTTTGTCCACTGCAAAATCCGGCGTGTAGCTATTTGTCGGAGACAGGTCGGTTCGCGCGGCATATACGTTTTCTCCTCCGCTGACATCCGTTATGTCCAACGGACCTTCATACAGCAGCGCATCCTTATCCGGCTTACTTCCATCCAACGTATAGTAAATCTCTTCGCCCTCCGCTGCAGCAATTGACAGGTCAAAGGACGTATCATAAAATCCGCTTTCCATACTGAAAACCGGATCTTCCAATTCCACGATATTCTTTTTTTCACCGTTATTGTTGGACGCGCCCGCCGTCACCGACATCTGGGCCCATTCCCTTTCTCCATCGGCACATCTCGCATAGCTGGTGTTATAGGAAAGCGCAGGCACCTCTATGGAATCAGCGATATTTCCCTCAGAATCGCTTAAATACACAGTGTCACCTTCCCGGGAAATTCCAAAAGAACTCTGACTGTCACTGTCTGCCGAATCTTCACTGCTTCCGCCCTCCCCTGTGCCGTCCAGCCAAATCAGCGCATATCCCTTTGCCGGAATCATCACACCGTTCAGGCTGCGTTTTGCGAGCACCTTCTCATCATCCGATAGATAAAAGCCATTCATCGAAATCTCTGAGGCAGAGGGATTATATAATTCTATGTAATCGTAGTATTCGCCCTTTTCATCGCAGACTGCCGAGAAATTATTGCTGCACACCTCATTGATCACCACGCTGCCTGCCGCGACCGAAAAAGAGCACACCCAAATCATACAGACAAAAGCTCCTGTAATAACCGCCAGCAGACATAGTAACACTACCTTTGAAAATTTGTTTTTATATTCCCAACGCATATTTGTTCCTTTTCTGTCTAAACTCAAATTTAGTATAGGATTGATTTGTGAAAAATCTACGATGAAAGGGTGTTTCTTTTACGAAATTATTTTAAAAAATTTCTTTATTTTTTTTGAATACGATTTTGGAGTTATTCGCCGCACCATCCGGCGCGCAGACAAAATCAGGCGCCCGCCTGCACAATGTCCTGTCAAAATGACATTGTTTCAGACGAGCGCCTGATTTTTTATGATATAAATTAATTTGTGCACTCTGCAGGATACTTTTTACTGCGCAAAATACTGTTCCAGTTTTTCCATCAACTCTTCCGGAATAGTTCTCGGGAAAGGAATCTCTTCTGCATTTCCCAGGCTGTCTGCGATATATCCCAGAAGCTGCGCACTGCGCTGCAGCGACCAGGGCGAAATCAGCTCGATCGTATCATAATGAGTATGCATGCCAAAACCATCGCGGTTTAGCGTCATCGCCGGCACACCCTTCCATGCAAACGTATTGGAATCACTGCCCCAGATTCCGTTGATGGTTCTCAATCCAAGTCCGACTTCCCACCCCATGTTTTCCAGCGCTGTACATGCCTGCGGTACTGCTGCCACACCAAGCACGGTACCGCCCACGAGCTGCCCGGCCAAATCCACATTCATATTGAACTGATGATTTTTCAGCTCATCTTCATGTGCGCCAACATAGGCCTGGCTGCCTTTTAAGCCTTTTTCTTCTGCGCCAAACCAGACGAATTCCACGCTGCGGCGGGGGGTATGCACCCTAAAATAACGACAGATTTCCATGATGATCGCACCGCCGGCCATGTTGTCATAGGCACCCTTGCCGGCAGGCACAGAATCATAATGGGCCGTCAGCGTCAAAATCTCCTGCGCCTTATCACTGCCCTCGATCCGGGCAACCACATTGTGTGATTTCACAGTTTTCAATTCCTGCTTTAATTTGAAGCGGGCGCGACAAGCTCCGTTTGTCACCATCTCAATGGCATCGGCATGGTGTATAATTCCGCCCTGAATAGGCGTATCAGCAACCCCCCTGAGATTTCTCTCAACAGGGTTCAGGTCCTCTCCCATGTCAATCGGTGTGCCTGTGATTGTCAAAAATGCAGCCGCGCCGGCCTTCACCAGATTTTCATACATTTCTGCATCCATGGGAAAATTCACCATGACAATTTTGCCCGCCGCTTTGGACAGACTGATGGGATCTCCGTTTTCCGCATAGAAAAAAGGAGCTTCCACCCCATCCTCAGGCGTATTTCCGCAGCGCATATAACCTGCAACGCGATATGTTTTTTCATAAGGCTGTGTCACAGTAAATTCTGCCTCCGTAATTTTCCATGTATCAAACACAAATTCTTCCAGATGGCTGTCCACACCGAAGCTTTCCAGTTCCCTTTGAATCGTCTGTGCGGCTTTTTCTTCCGCTTCTGTTCCCGCCTCGCGGATGTAATCAAACTTTTCCATAAAGGTCAGCTGACGCTGACCGGATATTTCATTTAAATTCATCATATGCACTCCCTTTTGATTGATGTGCTGCCGTTTCCCTGTGCTTGTCCACATCTTCTGTACGAATTATTCTTTTTTTCCCTTCTTTCGGGTTTTCAAAATGCGCTTCCCGATTTTCACAATCACAATAGTGATCAGCACCAGCAGTGCAATCACAACGATCACCACCGCCAGAATCATGAAGAAAAACTTATTGGGATTTTTCAAAAGATCCACAATGTTTTTGCTGTCTTCCACCACCTTGCGTCCTTCCCGGGAGGCATAACGCTGAGGCACGTTTCCAATGCCGTCATTGTCGGTATCTTCAAAGGATGTCATATAGGAAGCGATGGCCGCCCAGGCTTTGAGCTCTCTGCCGTCCGTCATGACCACGGCATCCTCATAATTTTCTA
The DNA here is from genome assembly GCA_017482485.1 of Lachnospiraceae bacterium. Taxonomy (GTDB): domain Bacteria; phylum Bacillota; class Clostridia; order Lachnospirales; family Lachnospiraceae; genus Gallintestinimicrobium. Next base: position 9,426 of record JAFUMV010000061.1, on the reverse strand, counting down.
CCGGCGTTCCGTCCGCGAACTTGGGGACGATGGACAACAGACCATAAGACAGGTCGGTGACGCCGCCCAGCATCTGGGAGGTATAAAAATCGGTGACAACGCGGTAAAGCTTATCGTCTTCCAGTTCCGCCCGGTTTCCATCGCCGTCCCGCAGGTATACGTCTGTTGCCCTATTCAGAATCATGCGGTTCGGGTTATAGCTCCAGCACAGGCCGGAGGTATACAGCCTTGCGGTGGTCATCAGATCAGAAATGCTCGCATCGATCTCTGCGGCGGTCTTTAATTCCGCCCCGGTCAGATAAATGCTGATCAGCGGATAGCCCGGAATGCCGTCTTCACCGATTCCCAGGGAGAAGGAGTTGAACACATTCTCTGTGGTGATATTGCCCTTTGCATAGGTGTCGCGTATCGTTCCGGAAGGAACCACCGCCACGTCCACCGGATGGCCATCGCCGTCACCAAAGGTTTCCACAGCGTAAGTATAAGCGTCCGCCATGACGCTGCCCAGGTTCAGTTCCGTGTGCTTTGCAGAGGTGTCAGAGGCGTCCGCAAATTCCACCTCATTGGTGCACAGCACCTGATCCTTTGTGTAACCGAACTGCTCCAGATATCTGCTGTCCACCATGGCAAACATTTCATCCACGGTTTCCTGGGTCCCGGCATCTTTTTCAATGGTGTCATCCACGGTGATCAGCTCATAGGAGTCCAGATTCCATCTGCCGTCCTCCTTCTGCGTCATGGACAGATTTCCCAGATATTTGCCGTACTCCGCCGCGGATACGATATAAGTGTTTCCATGTACAATAGGCTCGTCCAGCTTTGTATGGGTGTGACCGCTGATGATCAGATCCAGTTCCGGCACGCTCTTTGCCAGAATTTCATCTTCCGACTTTTCTTCATCAGACCAGGTGCCGCTGTGTGAAACGCAGACGATCATATCCGCCTCTTCCTTTTCCCTGATCTCGGCGACCGTTTCCTTCACCGCTTCCACGCGATCCCCGAAAACGAGCGGACAGTTGGGAACACAGTTTTCGCAGTCCTGGCCGAACAAACCTGTGACCGCGATATTCACGCCATTTTTTTCTACCATGATGTAATCTTTGACGCCGTAATTTTCAAAGGCATCCTTTAAAAGCTGCTGGTCCTCCGTCAGCCCTGCCGCCTCCATGGCCTCCCAGTCCACATTGCACAGCACCATTTCGGGCAGCGCATCGCCGCTCCGGACAGCGCTGTTCATCATATTTGCCAGTCCGCTGGCTTTGTAGTCAAACTCATGGTTGCCCAGAGTTGTGGCATCCATTCCCAGCTCGCCCAGCATGCGGATTTCTGTAGCATCCGTTTCAAACACCACCTGAATCAGGGTCCCCATGGAAAAATCTCCCGCATCCAAAAGCAGGGTGTCCGGATTTTTATCCTTCTGCTCATTGATCAGAGTCTTGATCTTTGAAAAACCGCCCATGATCTTTGATTCGCCGTTTTCCACCGTGGCAAATTCATTCAGATGGGAATGGGTGTCGTGCAGAAACATCACGTCCACGGTCTTTGCCTCTTTTGCGGCAAAGGTGTTTCTCCCGAGCAGCATTGTCAACATCAGCACGATCGCCGCCAGCCCGGTGAGTTTCCATTTCTTTTTCATCTTCTTCTCCTTCATTCACATAATTGGCCGCTGTGCATCAACGCTGTCAATCAGCAGCAGCCGCAAATACCCTCTCCGAAATTCTACCACAGATTGTCCGTTTCGAGAATTACTTTCCTATAAAAATGAGAAAAGCCTCCAAATCTTTTGCAGATCCGGAGGCCTGATTCCAACTATTTTTCAGCATGGCAACGGCTTAAGTTCCTGATATTAACGGAATGACATTGCATCACGCTCTCACGTTTTCTGTTTTATGAAACAGCTTTTTAAAGCAGCTTGCAGCCACCAAAACACCGAGCACCATCAGTAAAACTGCAATGATCAGCTGCAGACCGTCCACCAGAAAGGTTGCAGTTCCTCCTGCCACGTTGCCGATCAGCGCTATGATCTTCTGAACCAGCGCTGTAAATGTAACCGCGAGCATGACAAACATCGGAATATACAAAGTCCATCCGGTGCGCCCGGTCGTTTTTAAAAAGACTGCGAGCGCAATCAATACCAGCGCTGCAAGCAGCTGATTTGCAGAACCGAACAGCGGCCATACATTGTTATATCCGCCCTGGCATAACAGCCATCCGAAGAACAGGGTGATGACGGTTGCAAAATACTTATTCGTCAGGACTTTTCTTATACCGCTCATTTTTGCCGGGTCTGTTGTATCTTCATAAAACAGTTCCTGGAAGGACATTCTTCCGATTCTTGCGACAGAATCCAGAGAGGTCAGCGCGAGCGCAGAGACACACATCGTCATAAATACAGTGGCCACATCCACCGGCACTCCCATCATTTCCAGAAATCCTGCAACACCGGAAGAAAAGATGGAGAACGGAGTTCCTTCCGGCTTTGTTCCGTTCACCGCGACAGCGCCGACTACAACAAGTGCAACGATGCCCAGCAAGGATTCCACAACCATTGCGCCATAGCCTACCATCGGCATATCCTTTTCACTGCGGATAGTCTTTGAGGAAGTTCCCGAAGATACCAGACTGTGGAAACCGGAAACAGCGCCGCAGGCAATTGTTACGAACAAAGTAGGGAACAGATAGGACTTGCTTCCGTCCGCCGCTGTCAAGGCAAAGCCGTTAAACGCATTTAACTTCATCACAGGATGAGCTACCAGCACGCCGACTACCGCTCCGATGATCATGCCGAGAAGCATGTAGGTTGTCATATAGTCTCTGGGCTGCATCAACAGCCACATCGGAAGTACGGACGCAAGGAACAGATATGCCATGATGATGTAAACCCACACATTTTTATCCGCATAAATGGGGAACTTCATTCCCACCGCAAACATGATCACGATAAGGGCAACTGCGATCACGCCCTTTACGACTTCGTTGATTTTCGGAACTTTTTTCAGGATGACTCCCAGAATCACCGCCACCAGAATGAAAAGCATGGAAACAGAAGCCGCGGCCCCGTTTGCAAACACGGGATCCACAACCACATTGCCGGATGCGTCTGCCGGGAAGGCATTAAAGGTTCCCGCCACCATGTCCGTAAACGCTGCAATGACCAATAATGTGAAAAGCCAGCAGAACAGCATGAACAGCTTTCGCCCCATTTTTCCGATATACTTTTCAATAATCATTCCCATGGACTTGCCTTCATTTTTCACGGATGCGTACAATGCGCCAAAGTCCTGGACCGCTCCGAAAAACAGCCCGCCGATGATCAGCCATAACAAAACCGGCACCCATCCGAATACAGATGCCAGAATCGGGCCGGTGACAGGGCCTGCGCCGGCGATGGAAGAAAACTGATGGGAAAATACCGTAAACTTGGAGGACGGCACAAAATCTTCTCCATCTTCATACTTCACCGCCGGGGTCTTGGCCTTTGGATCAAGACCCCATTTGTTTGCGAGCCAGCGCCCATAAAACAGATAGCCTGCACTCAATGCCAGAATTCCGATTAGTACAATTACCAGACCATTCATAATATTCACTCCTTCTGTCTCTTGAGAGAAACAGCTGAAACCGGAATTTCTCTTTGTGAAAAATCCCTATGGATTTCCGGGGAAACGAGACGAAACACGCTTTGTGAGCTTCGCCCGTTATCGCGGTGGTCGCCGAGTACGTGTGCCGGCACGCCCGTTCGGTTCGTCACTTGCGTAAATAAAAAACACCGTAAGGTTTCGCTTAGCGGTGTTTTTACATCGGAAAGTTAATACTTCACGCAATCAATCAACAAGTTCTCTCCCATGACATATTTCAGTTATAAGCATACTATTATGCTTGGTCTTAATATAGAACCATCGTTAAAAAAATTCAAGTATTTTATCAAGTACACGCGATCCTGGCAATATCATTTTCTTTCAGTTCAAGAATTCCTGCTATCAACTCAGCATTGGCAAAAGATGCGTGATCCTGATCGCTGTGCGCATCACTTCCGAAAATGAATTTACAGCCGCATTCTTTCGCCAGCCGAAACATCCGCAGCGCTTTCCAGCTCTCGATTTGTTCCTTCGTGTTTTTAGAAACACATGCGAGATTGATCTCCACAGCAATTTCTTTTTCGGCAGTCCGATCAAAAAGACGTTTAAAACAGTCGTCAGAAATCATTTCATACAAAACACTTTTGTCATGGGGACAGCACACCGCATCAAAGGGATGGGCAATTGCCGTAATATAACGGCTCACATTGCTGTTTATGATTTCCTCATAGGCCTGTATCATAAAATCCACATGCTTCTGATACGGCTCATAGCATTCCTTCGGCATCATCATGTGCGTATGTGAGTTGGGAACCAGAATAAAATCAAACTTCTCCGCCGTTTCTTCCGTAATTCCAACGCCATGATGAACCGGATCATATTCCGCCTCACAGCCCCAAAACACGCGGACTCCGTCTTTTTGTACCCGTTCCAGTTCTGTCTTTAACATGCTCACATGTGCATAATCCTGTTTTCTGTAAAATTCATTGGGCGCCTCAAAAGCGCTGTCCCAGAAATGATCCGAAAAACCGATCTTTTTTAAACCGAGTCTCTGCGCCGTTTTCAAATAGTATTCCGGCGTTGCTGTGGGCTTTGCACATAACGAAAGATTCGTATGTATATGAAAATCATGCTCTATTTTCATCCTCTTCTTCTCCTTTCCAAACTGTGCGCACTTACTGTTCGCTCTGTTCGCAGTGACCTGCGGATAACGGTAAACGGTAACCGGACGCGCTCACCCTTTGACTGATCCGATCATCACGCCCTTTACAAAATATTTCTGCACAAACGGGTAAAATGTAAATAACGGTGCTGTTGAAATAACAATGATCGAATATTTCAAAAGCAGTTTCAGATTAGCCGCTTCAGCGGCCAGCTCATCTCCCATCATGGAACTGTCGAAGTTTTCCTGTACAAGAATATCCCGCAAAAAGATCTGCAGCGGATACAGGTTTTGATCCTGTAAGTACAAGAAGGCATTGAAATAAGCATTCCAGTGTCCGACTGCATACCACAGTCCAAGAACCGCAAGAATCGCTTTTGACAGCGGAAGCACAATCCGGTAAAAAATGTGTATGTCATCGCAGCCATCAATTTTGGCAGCATCCAGCAGTTCCTCCGGAATATTGCTCTGTATAAAAGTGCGCGCCACAATCATATTATAAACGCTCATGGCCCCCGGAATCAACATGGACCAGATCGTATTCGTCATGTGAAGGTTCCGCACAAGAATATAGTTCGGAATCATTCCGCCGCCAAAAAGCATCGTAAAAGTGAACAGCAGCATGATCTGATTGCATTCCTGCATGAAATATTGCAGTCCGCCATTCGCTTATTCAGGCAATTACCGCAGAATACTATTTACAATTTCTGCCGCCGGTACTATACTAATAGATATACTTTTATATACTTACCCGGGGAGCCGAACCGGACGCTCAGCCGCCTGCTTGCATCTGAAAGGAGGCTGATACTCATGGTTACATACAGTGACTTATTCACCTTTGTTATCATGTTATGTGCTGTCATCACACTCGCGAAACAGCATAAAAAATAGCGTCCTGTACTTTGGCGAGACAGACGCTATTTTTTATTAAGCAATAATTCTGTAACTCGATAACCAGGGTGGCTGGCACGCGTCCAGCTGTTCGGCTCTCTCGTTAAGTATATTATAGTTCAGGGTATATCCGTTGTCAATTTGATTCAAACAAAATGCCGCTGAAAAAGGAGCATTACTGTGAATGGAGTGAACAGTATTAAAGGAGCACATCCCATGCATGACATTGATTACAGGGAAATCGGTCTGCGCATGAAGCAGGCCCGCATAAAAGCCAACTATACTCAGGAGCAGTTTGCCAACGACTTAAACTGCACACCGGCCTATATCAGCAACATCGAAAACAACAGAACCAAGCTCAACCTGCGCGTTCTGTTGTACTATTCCAGACTTTGCAGCGTACCTGTAGAATATTTTCTGGATTCTGCTTCTGCCAAAGAGGCAGAAGCACGACCTGCGCTGAACGAAACCAAAGCACACACACTCTCAGAGCCTTCCATTGATCAGGAGCTTACAGAAATCCTGCATTCTTTTTCTGTACAGGAAAAGCAAAAACTCATCGACATCCTGAAAATCTGGAAGTCATAACTTCGTAAAGGGGCCACACCTTCCCCTCAAAAATGCCCGTCCGATTCCACGGCAGTCCGGCAGGTTCCCGGATTGCCCTCTTTTTGTTGAATAGGTATGAAAATTCTGCCGCGCACCGCAGCTGCCTGTTTTGACATTCAGACATTCTTCTCCAGCCAGTCTGCAGCAACCTTCGCATAAATTGCCGCGCCTGTACTCAAGACATCTTCGTTAAACTCAATTTTGGGATTATGCTGTCCCAGCCGCTTTGCCGGATCTTCCGGACCGGCTCCCAGCATATAGTAAGAAGCCGGCACCCGGTCTGTAATTTCCGCAAAGTCCTCTGATCCCATTCCGTGAGCGCTTTGTATGATGTGTGCCTGAGGAATTAAGGCTTTGATACTTTCCGCAGCCAATGCTGTCACGCCGTCATCCGTGACAACGCTGGGACAGGCGCTCAGCGCCTCATAATTCATTTGACAGCGATAAGTCATCGCCACGCCCTCGGAAACCTCCCGGATTCTTCTCACAATCCGCTCGCGCACTTCCTTTTTGAACGTGCGAAGCGTCCCCTGCAAAACCGCGCGCTCCGGAATCACATTAGCCACTTCACCGGCCGCTAACTGCCCAATCGTCAAAACGGCTTCTTCCGTTCCGCCCACCTCTCTGGCAATCAACGACTGGAGTGCAAGATATACCTGCACCGCTGCGTTGATCGGATCCACGCAGGCTTCCGGCATGGAGCCGTGGCCGCCATGACCTGTGAGTGTAATCTTAAATCCGTCCACGGATGCCATCGGCTCTTTTCCGGTCATGATTACGCCGACCGGCATCATGGCGATCACATGCATGGCAAAGGAAGCATCCACATGAGGGGTTTCCAGAATGCCTGCCTCCACAGAGGCTTTCGCGCCCTGAAATATTTCCTCTCCGGACTGAAACAGCAATTTTACCGTTCCCTTCAGTTCCTTTTCATGGGCCTTTAAAAGCTTCGCAGCCCCCAGCAGAACTGTAGCATGCATATCATGCCCGCATCCGTGCATACAGCCATTTGTCGATTTGAACGAAACATCCGCCTCTTCCGTCACAGGGAGTGCATCCATGTCGCTGCGAAGCAGAAAACATTTTTCACCGGAACCAATGGTCGCTTCAATGCAGGAAATTTCTTCATATACTTTGTATCCAATTCCCATTTCATCCAGTCTTTCCCGAATAAAAGCTACGGTCTGCAAAAGCCTGACCCCGACTTCCGGAATCTGATGCAGAGCCCTTCTCCATTCCACCAGCTGACTCTGCAGCGCTGCTGCTTCTTTCATCCATTCATTTTCCATAATAAAACCTCTCATGATATGATCCAAAATCTCTACAAAAATAGTATACCACAGGATTTATTCTTTTACGGAAAAAAAGTCCACAATTCATCCCTTATTTATTAATTGGAATCACATACAGATTCTCCTCTGTCCTAACGGATTCTCCGTTTGGAGCATTCTTCACAAAATTTATCGGCTCTCTCAAGAAACTGTGAAACAGACATGCTTCCCATATCGCCTCGGTCACGGCTTCTCACAGATATCCCGCCATAGTCCGCCTCTTTCTGGCCAAGAATGACCATGTAAGGAACTTTATCAAGCTGAGCCTCCCGAATTTTATATCCGATTTTTTCTGCCCTGCAGTCAACTTCACAGCGCAGACCGGCTTTTTCCAGTTCCCCCGCAATCTCTTTCCCATAGTCAAGGAAGCGTTCCCCAATCGGCAAAACCTTCACCTGTACCGGGGCCAGCCACAGAGGGAATTTACCGGCGTAATGCTCGATCAAAATGCCGATGAATCTCTCGATGGAGCCAAATACCACCCTGTGGATCATGATCGGACGGTGCATTTTTCCATCGGCTCCGACATACTCGGCACCAAAGCGCCGGGGCAGCTGGAAATCCAGCTGAATCGTTCCGCACTGCCACGTTCTGCCGATGGAATCTTTTAAATGAAAATCCAGCTTCGGCCCATAAAATGCCCCGTCTCCCTCATTGATCATATAGGGCACATGGATGGCGTCCATCGCTTTTTTCAGCGCATTCGTGGCCATCTCCCATTCCTCATCGCTGCCGATGCTGTTTTCAGGCCTTGTGGATAATTCCACCGTATATTCAAATCCGAATTTTGCATACACTTCATCAATCAGTCCTGCCACCTTGCAGATCTCATCAATGATCTGATCCTGTGTCATGAAAATATGGGCATCATCCTGCGTCAATGCCCGGACGCGCATCAGGCCGTGCAGCGTGCCCGATTTTTCATTGCGATGCACAAGCCCCAGCTCTGCCAGCCTCATAGGCAGCTCCCTGTATGACCTTGGCTGAGACTTAAATACCAGCATTCCGCCCGGGCAGCTCATGGGCTTAATCGCAAAATCCACCCCGTCTATCTCCGTTGTATACATGTTTTCCCGATAATGCTCCCAGTGCCCGGATGTCTCCCAGAGGCTTCTGTCCAGCATGATCGGCGTAGAAATTTCCATATAGCCTTCTCTTCTGTGAATTTTCCTCCAGTAATCGATCAGAAGATTTTTCAGAATCAATCCTTTCGGCAAAAATACAGGAAACCCCGGTCCCTGTTCAAAAATCGTGAACAAGCCCAGTTCTTTTCCCAGTTTTCTGTGATCCCGCAGCTTTGCCTCTTCCATCATTTTCAGATATTGCTCCAGCTCCGAAGCTTTCGGGAAAGAAATGCCGTAAATTCTTGTGAGCATTTTATTCCTTTCATCGCCCCGCCAGTAAGCGCCTGCCGTGGACAACAGCTTCAGTGCCCGAATATGACAGCTGTTGGAAATGTGGGGCCCTGCACAGAATTCTGCATATTCTCCCTGCTGATAAAAGGAAATGACTTCTTCCTCCGGCAGCTTTTCAATCATCTCCAGCTTGTAATTCTCATCCTGCTCCCGCATGTGCGCGATGGCCGCCTCTCTGCCCATCTCATACGCCCGCACCGTGAGCGCTTCCTTTACGATTTTCTTCATCTCTGCTTCCACTAAAGCCAGGTGTTCTTCTCCGAAGGAAAATGAAAACTCAAAATCATAATAGAACCCCTGCGCAATGGCCGGACCGATGGCGCATTTCGTATCGGGATACAGCCGTTTTACCGCCTGGGCCAGCACATGTGTAGAGGTATGCCAAAAGGCCTCCTTCACCCACTGCTCCTCGAAACTGCCTTCTCTGATTTCATTGTTTCTGC
>JAFUMV010000060.1 GCA_017482485.1 Lachnospiraceae bacterium | reverse complement strand
CACTTCTTTCACATATACATCCACGCCATAACGTGTGGAAGCCTGTGCCTGATTATCCGGCACGGTGGTCCAGCCTACCAGCGCGTAGTTGCCTGAACTCATAATCTCTGTGTGGTTAAAATCGGACATGATCTGTTCTTCCTTCCAGATGCCCTTTTCTTTCCAGTCCATCATTTTTTTATGGTGCTGTGCATACTCTTCCGTTTCATACCACAGAGAAACCTTATGAGTCTCTTTATCCATTACAAAGTAATAGCTGTCCGTAAATTCATAATCATCATTGATCGAGTTAAACGCACACTGCATCTGGAACGGCAGCGGCACCTCAACACCTTCCGCCATACATGCGAGAATATAGTCTTCGTAAACCTCATAATCCATGGTGCTGTTACATTCAATCGCATTGAAATCGATGCCGTACTTTTCCTTGATGGTATCAGCCATCGCTACAGGCGTCATAACGGAGGTTCCCAGGAAGGACTCCTTATAGTTGGGCACCGTATAATTTCTGCCGTAAAGCTGTGCATTCTGCCAGATCTCCTCCGGCATAACCTGGTATAATCCTTCATACTGAGGAAGCAGATCTGTCAGATCCAATAAAGCATCCTGTCTCACGAAATCGTCCAGTCCTGTATAATCAGCCATCCAGCACAGATCGATATCTTCCTTGGCAGCCAGTCCCATTTTCAGCCTGTCCAGATACTCTCCGCTTTCAAAATTGGAAAGGGTTACCGTAACCCCGATTTTCTCTTCGGAATACTCATTCAGCGCCTGGGTCACTGCATCTATGGCACCGGTATCCGGAAGTCCTCTGATATAAACGGAAATGTTGGTGGTCTCCTGGGGTGCTTCTTCCGCCTGCTCTGCCGCAGCAGTCTCGCCGCTTTCCGGCTTCTCTGCGGATGTGCTTTCTGCGGATGTTTGTTCTGCGGATGTGTTTTCTGCAGCCGGTTCAGAACCGCAGCCGGTAAACATGGCTGCACACAGGCTCGAAACTACCAAAAGTGAAATCAATTTTCTTCTTTTCATATACACAATTCTCCTTCTTTAATATGTGTTGACGTATCAGCCCTTTACGGCCCCCATCGTCATACCTTTTACAAAATACTTTTGGAAAAAAGGATAAGCAATCATAATGGGGCCCAGCGCTGTGAGCAAAATTGCCATACGTCCGGATTCCTGAGGCAGGGTTTTCATCATCTCCGCATATTCACTGGCAGGAATGTCGCTTTGATTCTGAATCAGATAATCGATATTCTTCTCCACCCGGATCAGCAAAAGCTGAAGAGGTGTCTTGTTGGGAGAAGTAATATACAAATAAGCTTTGTTCCAGTCATTCCAGATGGCAATGGCCTTCATGAAGCCAACAGATGCCAAAGAAGGCTTCATCATCGGAAAGACAATCTGCCAGAAAGTACGGTACTCACCTGCGCCGTCAATCTTGGCCGACTCTATCAATGCATCCGGAACATTGGACTGAATATAAGTACGCAGAATAATAATATGCATCGCGCTTATGCCGGGCAGAATCAGTGCCCAGATGGAGTCCTTCATGCCATACATGCCGGTTTCTACCAGGTATGTGGAAAGCTGTCCCCCGGAAAACAGCATGGTAATCAACATAAGAATCGCCAGGTGTTTGCGCAGTTCAAAGCATTTTCTGCTCAAAGTATAAGCGAACATGCTCATCACTAAAAGCCCCAGCACCGTACCGACAACCGTAATGAATATGGTTACTCCGTAAGACACGATCAGCTGTTTTCCATATCCGCCCACATACTCCCAGGCCTTTAAGGACCATTCTGTGGGGAAAAAGGAAAATCCCTTTGAATTGATGCTCGCATCACTGCTGAAGGATACTACAACAATCAGAAGCATCGGCAGCAGGCAGATAATGGCATATGCAGCCATACATGCAGTCAGAATTCCCTGACCTAATCCCAGTTTTTTCTTCTTACTCATAATTCCTCCCTTCTTCAGAAAAGGGCATTTTCCGGTGAATAGCGTCGAATGATCAGGTTCGTTACCATCACCATAATAAAGCCTACCACAGACTGGAAAAACGTCACAGCTGAAGTCATTCCGTAATTTACACTGTTCATAATGGAATTAAGCACATAAGAATCAAAAACCTGGGTTGTGGAGTACAAAGCTCCCGAATTCTTGGTTACCTGATAAAACAGACCTGTATCAGAGTGCATAATACTTCCAAGTCCAAGTAATGTCATGGTAATGACCATAGGTACCAGAAACGGCAAGGTAATATACTTTAACTTCTGCCAGGAGCCGGCGCCGTCAATGGATGCTGCTTCATAAAGATTTGGATCAATTCCGGTAAGCACCGACAGATACAGCACAGAGCCGTAACCGGTTTCCTTCCATATCTTAACGATCAACAGTATCAAAGGCCAGTACTCAGCATCCAGATAAAAACTGCAGTTGGATCCCCCCATAGCCAACAGAAGCTTATTCACAATTCCTGTGTCCGACTTCAAAAAGGCATATACTACAAAGGATACTGCTATGTAGGAAATGAAGTTGGGCAGAATCATGCAGCTTTGGAAAAACTTCGCAGCTCTCTTAAGAACCATTTCATTAATGCATATGGCAATGGCAACGTTAGCAACGGTTCCCACCGCTGTAAACAGCAGATAATATCCCACTGTATTGCGTGTCAGTCTCCAGGCCGTATCACCCACCATAAACAAATATTTGAAATTTTCCAGACCACACCATTCACTTCCCCAAATACCTTTCGAGAAGTTAAATTCCTTAAATGCAAGTACAAGGCCAAACATGGGCACATAATTAAACAGGATAAACAAAACAACTGCCGGTAATGCCATAAACAGCAATGCCCTGTTTTTCCATGTATTCTTAATCAGGCGCATTTCATGCTTTCTCCTTTCTACAAAACCAGACCCGCGCGCTGTCCGTAAGAAAAGTTTAAGAAAATATGCACAATCATTCAATGGTAATATTTGTACTTCCTCTTGACATTTTTGCTTTTCATGAGATTTTTTACATATATTTACGTCATTTTCACTATAGCGCTGCCCTATTTTTATTTTTTTTAGGCACCATTTACAACCCGAGAAAGATAATCCAGGTATGCTGCAGCGAAACTTTTTAGCCCAGTAACGCCTCATGCTCATATTTTTCTGACATTGAGCGAAAATGAAACAATTCCGATCGTTTAATCCATAGATTTTCATTTTTTCTTCTTCTATAGTAAAAATGCAGCAGCAAATTACTTATCCATGAGGTGAAATAGTGATATGGAACAAATCTGTTTAAACGACGTACTTCAGCAATTTGATATCTCGATGAATATCAGCCCTTACGGCAACGGACATATCAATGACACGTACTGTGTGGATGGTCCCCGCTATATCTTACAGCGGATCAACACCTCCATCTTTACCAATCCCGCAGAGCTGATGGAAAATATTGAAAATGTTACCGCCTTTCTCCGCGAAAAAATCATTGCCTCCGGCGGCAATCCGGATCGGGAAACACTGACAATCATCCGCACCAAAGATGGGAAAAGCTTTTATCAGGCAGATGAACAGAATGCATTTCGCGTTTACAAATTCATCTCAGGTACAATCAATATCGAAGATGACAAAACACCTGAGGATTTATACCGGGCCGGAAAAGGATTCGGTCACTTCCAAAAACTGCTCAGTGACTTTCCGGTAGAAGTCCTGCACGAAACCATCCGGGATTTTCACAATACACCCAAACGGGTTGAGGCCTTGAAAAACGCGATTGCAGAGGATAAAGCCGGACGTGTTTCTTCCGTTGAACCGGAAATCGCATTTGCTCTGGGAAATGCCTTCTGGGCCGATACAGTAACAAAGGGAATCGCCTCCGGAAAAATTCCGGTACGTGTTACCCACAACGACACAAAGATCAATAATATCCTGTTCGATCAGGATACAAGAGCAGCGGTTTGTGTGATCGATCTTGATACAGTAATGTCCGGAAGCATGCTGTACGATTTTGGGGATGCACTGCGCATCGGCGGTTCCACCGCTTCCGAAGATGAAACGGATCTTTCCAAAGTCATGTTTGATACAAATGCTTTTGCTCAGTTTGCCAAAGGATATTTATGCGAAATGAAGCAGGAGCTGACAGCTGCTGAGCTTGCCCTATTACCCCTATCCGTAAAGCTGATGACCTATGAATGCGGTATTCGTTTTCTGACAGATTACATAAACGGGGACACTTATTTCAAGATTCATCGTAAAAATCACAATCTTGACCGTGCGAGAAATCAATTTAAACTGGTGGCTGATATCTCCCAAAAGGAGGCGCAGCTGGCTGAGATGCTTTAAATGGAGTGATGAACATTTTCTCCGAAATTGCCTGTTTTGTCCGGTTTTAAACGTGCGCCCGCCGGGCGCACCACCAAAAAGTGGCATATACATCAGAAATCTGATGTATATGCCACTAATTTAGACCCTTTGACCGCAGTATTCCTTTCGGCTGCTCTCACCATAAAAGCCTTTGTTAACTTTTCTCTGCACACCGACTCCAGCAAAATCTTTCACTCATTCCCATGTTTTTCATAAAATAAAGAAAAAGGTGTTTTATGGCCACTCCCAATTATGTCCCCATAGAAGGCACCATACAGAGCCTGTCTTCCATGCAGAATTCCTGCTGCAATCAGCTCATTACACTCGCCACCGGCAGCGGCATCGTCACTTTTACAATCTCCGGAGAGACTTATATTGTTGACAATCAGAGACTACGCAGAGGTATGCGGGTGATGGCGTTCTATGACGCTAACCTCCCTGTTCTCGCAATCTTTCCGCCCCGCTATCAGGCGCAGATGATCGCTCCGCTTTCCCGCGGTGAAATGGCATCCCTGAACTTTTTTGACCGGAATCTGCTGGCAAGAGACAATTCTTTACAGCTTTTGTCAAGTCCTGCCACCACAATCACTACTTCCAACGGGCAGGCCTTTTCCTGCAGTCCCGGAAATCATCTGCTGCTGGTATTCTATAGCGTCACCACTCGCAGCATCCCGCCTCAGACTACGCCGCGCAGAATTATTGTTTTCTGCTGACAGATGTCCCTCTGGTGTACAGACGGCAATACGCCCGTCTGTACACCGATGTTACCCTCAGCGTACAAGGGTATGTTCGCTCTAAGCCACTGCATTTTGGTACAATTCTGCGATTTTTTCAACAGAATCTTTCGGATGAGCGTTAATCATATCACAAAGCACCCTCATCATTTCAAGATCTTCTTCCAGCTCCTGCGCAATCACTTCCACATCTTTTCCTTTATCCATCTTTTTTATAGTCTTTGAAATAATCGTAATCAATCTCCCACGGGTTATACCTTTCTCTATTCCTTTCTCTATTCCTTCTTCAATCATCATCTTGGCAAAATAGGTCATTCTGAGTTCCTCCATTTTCTCAACTTCTTCGCGTCCCAGAAACTTCAAGGCAAATAAATATAAAATAGCCTGCATTTTCCTGAGTTCTTCCCTTGAAACCAAAGGATAATCCTTATCCAAAAGTTGAAAACCTATCTCAATCCGATCACTCATAGCCATACCTCCGTCCATCAATGGAGACAGTATAACTTCCATCAAATCATCTTTGGTCACGTCACCAAAAGACTTCCCTTTCATCTTGGAAAAAACCTCGTCAGCATTTCCATCTTTCATTCGGATTGTATTAATACGATAGGTGTTCATACCTTCCTGCAAAACGGAAAGGGGCTGTTTCACATTTGCGCTGCATACCACATGCGTATTTACCGCTTTCTTATAAGTATAGCTGGTGACCGCTTCATATGCGCGAAAGCGCCTTAAATCATCCTTGCTGATATTGTCACTTTCAAACTCCACATGGCAGCAACTGTCATCCTCCATCAAATAGTTGAAATCCTGAAATAACTGTTTCAGCTCAAGATAATTTATCTCCGTTGGAAATACTTCTTTGATTTCACCTTTGATTCGGAAGTACTTTAACAGTTCGGAACCAAAAAACTCCGCAGAAATTTTACAGGCTTTATCTTCAGCTTTGGATATCTCTTTTATATTTATCTGTCTCTGTTTCTTTGTCCTCGTTTTCTTTGTTCTCGTCCTTTTCTTCATGAACCTCTCTTTCAGGTACTGCTGCATCTGTTACAATGCCGGAAGTTATAACATAATTCCCCCTTTCAAAATTTCAGACAACCGCAGACCATGTATAAATAAAATGTGTCAGAGCCTCAAACTCTGCAAGAAAAATACATCCTCAACGAAAATATTCCGATATGGATTTGAATCAATGAATTGCGAGAGAAATGCCAATTTCATTTCTCTCTGCCTTGAATAAAAGATCCGGAAATCCGCCTGACTTCCGGAAGATACTTTTCAATAATAACTTCCGCATAAGCGGTTGTCTGAGCTATCTTGATTATAACACAATAGCCCTGTTACGGCAACCGAAAGATGGAAAATGGGGCACTTTCAGTGCCCCAAATCGTTACTGTTTACCGGTGACGTGTACGCGAGGTGTTTTCGCGCCTTCGGCGCGTAAAACCCGAGGGATAGCAGCGCCAAATCATATCTGCCTGTTTCAACAGCGCCACTACTCTATCAGCTC
Source organism: Lachnospiraceae bacterium (assembly GCA_017482485.1). Lineage (GTDB taxonomy): Bacteria > Bacillota > Clostridia > Lachnospirales > Lachnospiraceae > Gallintestinimicrobium. The sequence goes on along the minus strand of JAFUMV010000060.1, from coordinate 20,237 downwards.
ATACTTTTTCTGATTATAATCAACCCGGATAATCGCACCGTTGGAGAAAGTGGTTTCATATACATTTTCAGAAACCTCCTCATGTTTTTCCATGAAAGCAGTGTGAAGGGCCGACATCTGTCGATATAGCTCATATCCATTTTTAATCCTGGAAACAGAATCCCGCAGTTCTTCCTGTGTATCGCATCGCGCATCCGTGCTTCCCATCCAGTTTTTTCCGTTTCCCATAAATGCGGAATAGTAATAATAAGTCGGACGTCCCCCATATTCAATCATTTTCAGCAGGCTTTCCGGCTCTTTAAAGGTGCTGTTGACCGTCAGCGCATAGGGATTGCTCAGCACAGTTCCATGGTAAACGACCTGCCAGAAAGGAATGGACTTGTCGCAGATCCCTTTTCCGCCCTGGTTAAAACTGATATAGAGGCCATAGTCCAGGTCCGGAGCAAGATAGTCATAAGCGCCCTCAGAGGATATGCCACCAAATTCGTTGCGGGCTATCGCACAGATTTTCTTTGCATATTCCACAGACTGCCTGAAAGAAACTCTGTGCTTTTCATGATAGCATTTTCTGGGATAAATCACGCCAAGCACATCAATATAATGGATGCCTTTAAATCCCAGAGAAGCTACCTCAGGCAGCATTTCCAACGCCTGTTCATAACCGATTTTGGGACATAATTCCATCATCTGACCGCCGCTCCAGGCCGCATTGGATATCGGCTCTCCCGCTTTGTTTCTGCGCGTATTCTCTGTGTCATAACAGTCCGCAATTTCATATTGGTCGGTACTGTTGGTGTGGCAGGTGATCTGATAGCCCATCCGCTGTGCTTTCTGTATCAAAGCGCGCAGCTTTTCTTCACCGCCCAGTTCTTTGCATACCGGAAAAGACTGCGGCCATCTGCCGTCGTGCCCTTTTACGTTCCAGCCAACCAGACAGATTTCCGCTTTATCAACACCCTGAGCCTTTAACTCATCCAGAATATCTCCCACTCGTTCAAAATCACAGGCCACATGCATTTCCGGTTCATTTTCCGCTGTCTGATGCAAAACCTGCGGCGGCGCCGGCTTCCAGCCGCAGCGAATGCGGATCATCACCGAATTCACCGCATAATCCAGATAAGCATTCTCTTTCATTCTCTCAGAAAGCGGAGTCAATTCCCCTTTATCCATTCGATATTTCCGATATCGTCTGGCCATGCCGGAATAGTTGGCGTTCTCCCCTGTCAAATCGAAAAATTCAATTTTAAAATCCTCATCAGGCTGTTCTGCGTCCACTTCAAATTCCGGATAAATACTGTATGTTCCATTTTTCAGCACTATTTTTAAGCGAAAGTTCCAGGTCATGCCGCAAACCACCGCCAGAAAACAGCGGTCTTTGGTTTTCAGTCCAAAAACAGGCATATTCAGCTCCCGGACAGTCTGCTCAAAATCCTCAGAATGATTTTGAAACAGACAGAGTCCGTAATCATCACAGCCAACGCCTCTGGGAATCACAATATAGCCTTCCTCCCGGATTGTGGCAATTGCTTCAAAGTCTTCCAGTTCCAGATAGTCTGTTTTTGAAAAATCCAAATCTCCGGATACCGAAACGGACCGGTATCCTTCCTTTTCAAACACATTGGATGGGATCGGTTTTCTTTCCCCATTTTGATAAACTGCGATCATACTTATTCCTCCGCTTTGAAATCCTCCACCTCAAAATGCCAGGGTTTTCGCTTTCTGAACGGCGTTTTGAATTTCTTTGTCAATACTCCTTTTTCCTCCAGATGCACATAGCATTCCATATCACAGGCCCGTCCGCAGATGGAACACTGGTAGGCATGCTGTGCCGGTGGGTAGAAATAAATTTTATCCAGAATTTTCTTTGCGGTCTGAGGCGTCACTTTCGCTTCACCGGCAATAATTTCCAGACGGTTATCCATTCCTGCAAAGGCTTCCGGAGGCATGAACGGATTTTTCGTTCCGTTGGCTCCGTTATAATACACCGCACACTGCCACGCATCCACAGTTCCGTCAGGAGCAATCGCGTTTCCCGGGCAGCCCTTTGCGCATTTGCCGCAGCTGTCGCAAAGATGAGGTTCAACCATTTCAGATGCCTCCAGCTTTGCATCGGTCAAAATGAAGCAATATCTCACCATGGGACCGAATTTGTCGGTGAGCAGGGTCTGATAAAATCCCTTTTCCCCCAATCCGCATTTCACAGCAGCATCTAAAAAATTCATCTGCACTTCCGCCGTTCTGTTTCGGAACACAGCATCATAGGCCACCTCTGGATTTGTTGAATCTGCTTCTGCCATGATCTGCTGGTGTTTTCTCTGCGGAAGGGCGATATAACCTTCCTGCTCCAGCATCATCGCAACTTTCAGCTGCGCCATGGGCATGATGGTTTCTTCCATATTTTCCACCGCCATGGTGGTATACTGATAATAGGTGCTTCCTTCTTCGATCCCACGGTAAATACCTCTCAGCACCCGAAAAGCAAGGCCGATCACCGTTTTGGTTTCCGGCATGATTTTAAAAATCGCATCGTTTTTATCGAATCGGTCTGCAGGCGCAAAACCTACGATATCTGCACCGTTTGCCATTGCAATTTCAATAATTTTCTCTCTCATCTCAAGCCTCCGTTTTGAAGCGCTTTTTCGTCATCGTCCATTTCTTTCAAATGTCTGTAACATGCCATATCGCATTTCCTGCCGCACAGACAGGGCGAATATCCCCACTGGGTGTTGGGAAGGAACTTCATTTCCGGATAAATCGCCCTGGCAGACGCTGCATCAAATCGTTTTCTGCCGTTTATGATCTCTTCTCTTTCCGGATGCCCTTTCAGAAAATCTTCCGTCATAAAGGGATTGGATTTATGCGCTCCCTTGTAATAAACGCTGCACTGCCAGGTATCCAGTCCTTCTTCCGAAATGGCATTGCCGGGACATGCCTCCATACAGGAAGCGCATTTGTCACAGATCCTTTCCGTCAGCGGCGCATCCCATTCCAACGGTGCATCCGTGATGATGAAACAGTAACGCATGAAAGGACCGTACTTTTTGTTCACGATTTTTCCATTCAGGCCCATTTCTCCCAGTCCGCAGGCTTTCGCCGCCCTGCCGAAATCTATGATCACATCCGGTACTGGTTTTGAGGCTTCCACCGCCTCCGCATGGATCAGCTCATAGGTATCCATCACTTCCGGATTGGTTGTCTTATCCCCTTTGATCCGCAGGTTGGGAATGGATTTCTGCAGGCAGGCATCGTAGCCGTAATTTTCAATCATTCCGCCGATTTTCAGCAAAAAAATCTCAGCCATCTCTTCATCGATATATTTCACGCCAAGTGTGGTATATGTATAATATTGATTGCCGTGCTCCATTGCCTGATATAAACCTTTCGGCACGGCAAAGCCAAATCCGATGATGGATTTTGCATTGGGCAAAATCATTCGGGGATCTCTCTGGGGATTTTCTTCCTCATACACTCTGCCGATCCCACAGACTGTGGCTCCCAGTTCTTTCGCTTTCCTTTTTACAAGCTCACTCGTAAGCATTTGTTTTCCTCCAAAACCAGTACTATATTCGCAAAAAATGATGGCATCAACGATCCAGCTTCCACGCTTTTTTTGTCCGCAGCGGCGCTTCAAACCTGCCTTCCATGCAGCCGCCCTTCTTCTCCAGCATGGAAACGCAGGCACGGATACAGCCGCCGCATTTGGCCATATTGTAGCCCACCCAGCTGGGGAAGTACTTCTGCAGTGCAGTGTAGACCTTCATGATTTCCTGCTCGTTTGCCACATCAGTCACACCCTCCATCAGATCAAGAGCACCGTTCTCGTTGGCATCCCAGACTTCTTTGGGCACAAACGGATTATAAAATCTGCCGGCATGGGTATAAAACGCATAGCAGCGCCACATGTCGATATCTCCCCACTCGCAGAGTTTGCCGTCCAGATCCACGGAAATGGTCTTTCCGGAATGGATGGCAGGGATACAGCTGCCCGGACATTCTCTCACACAGGCACCGCACTTTCTGCAAAGCGGCTTTCCGTGATACATCTCATCATATTCCAGCTCGGCATCAGTGAAAAGAAAAGCGACTCTCTGCAGCGGTCCGAACTCCGGTGTCAGAAGCATTTTGCTCCAGCCAATTTCCCCAAGTCCGCAGGCTACCGCGGCCAGACGGAACTGAAACTGTAAATCCGGAGCCACATTGCCTTCTCTTGTGGGTCTGGTAAACTGCACGCTCCGGTGATGCGCCGTGGAAGTTTTTGCATTTTCATTGATCTCAATCTGCTCTTCCGGGGACAAAGTATTTCCCGGGCTTCCATCCATGTCCGAAACCACGCCTCTGGCACCGGTATTGCGATATACAAAAGCCTCATATCCTTCATCTTCAATCAGTTTTCCCACCTGATACAAAACGGCCGGCGCAAAAATCTCGTTAATGCCGCCATAGGCCATGGACGGATACTGATAAAACTGCGTTCCCTCTTCAATTCCCCGCTGCACTCCTCTTGGAATTCGGAACACAAATCCGATACAGCTTTTCGCTTCGGGGAACAGAAACTGTGGGTTCATTTCATCCGGCGCCCCCTTAAATCTTGACATTGGCGCAATGCCGCATTTATCCGCGCCTGCTGCGATAGCTGCGTCCTTGATCATCTTACTTGTAAGCACTGTTATATCCTCCTGATTAATATTATGTAAACTCGTCTGACATCCGACAGCTTCTTTTTGCATCTATGTCAGTCTCACCAGCTTTAACGGTTCTCCGTTTTCAACAACATATGGATAAATGCTGTGAGCCGGCTCCAAAAGCTCCAGTATATTCCCGCTGTATTTTTCTCTGATGTAGCTGTTTAAAACAATGACCGGCGCCTTATGCACCCGGGTTGCCAGCTTCACACTTTCAAAATACGGCTCATATTTATGAATATCCTCGGGGCGTATGAAATTGGTGTCATGAATCAAAGAAAGATAATGGCTCTCCTCCTTTAAATATTCCCTGCAGATTCCCGTAAAATGATAGGCATTATCCATCTGCGAAATTTCCTGCTCATGGGCCACCAGATTATCATGAAAATTGTGTGCGGAACAGTGATTTAAGCAACCGCTGTTTGCCAGCAGATAAAGCTTCTTTCCATTCTCATGGCACCATTCGCTGAGCTCTTTTATTTTATCAAAATCCCGGTTCCATTCCCGCTTCATATAATATCCGTCAAAATATTCTGCCAGATAATCCATTCCCTGCGTTGTGCCGATCTCCATGTTGACAGAAGCGCGCACAGCGATTTCCTTAAAATTATTTTTTACAAACTTTGCAATCAGCGGTGATGTTGTGGTCACAGACTTAAGTCCGAACTGTGACTCTATGTAATCCACTGTCATACCGATTTTTTCAAAAAAAGCTCTCGACTGGCTGTCCTTTCCATAGCAGTTGGCATTAAACAGAAGGTTCAGACCAATCCCTGCTTCAGCCATTTTTCCAAGCACTTTTATCTGACGGCTTTGCAGCTCCCATGGTGTAAAATAATCATTCTGCAACTGATTGGTCCTGCCGTTTGGAAAATCTCCCCAGGCAAAGTAAACTTCATCAATATGCTCTTTGTTCTGAATGATGCATTCCAGAAACGCCTCATTCGTATACTGCAGTCCTACCGTGTATTTCAATAAAACTTCCTCCTGACATATAGGTACTTGCGCTGCCTTTTGGCAGCCCCAGAATTCTCATGATTACCTCTTAAAAATATCACGAAAATGTGCTATGATACATCCTGAAAGCAAACACATTCTTTTGGAAAACAAACATTTTAAATTCAGACCTGGGAGACCTCTATGAAACTTTGCGATATGAATCCGCATTTGCGGTTCGCCTCACAAATCACTTATAAAGCGGAGGATAATCCGGTAAAAGTCACGGATTGCAGAATTTTTTACACCGGGAGCGGAAGCGCTGATATTTTTATCGAAAACCAACATTACTCTTTGAGCAGAGGATCGCTCTTTTACTGCTGTGGCGGCAGTCAGTATAACATAAAGGCTCCGGAGGGTTTTTCTCCTCTCTGCCTTAATTTTGATCTGACGCAGCAGCACAACGCCCAGCTTCTGCCCTTTTCCCCGGTCAGCACAGCCAAAGGAATACCTGATATTGCCGTTCATTTTGACCCGGTGGAAGATTCCCCTTTTCTGAACTCGCATTTTTACCTGCAGGATGGCAGCTGCATTTATCCTTATATCGAAAAAATACTGGCAGAGTTTTCCGGTAATGGTGCATTTTTTCGTGAAATATGCAGCAGTAAATTAAAAGAGCTGCTGATTGAACTCCATCGGGTTCAAAAATCAACAACTCCTTCTACGGTAGAATTCATTATAAAATATATGGAAGATCATTACGAAAAAGATTTAAACAACAAAGAGCTGGCTGCACTGGCAGGCTATCACGAATACCACTTAAACCGCCTGTTTCTTGCAGGCACAGGAACAAATCTCCACAATTACCTGCTGAAGGTACGCTTAAACCATGCCAGCTATCTGATTTTAAATACGGATATTCCGCTGAAAGAAATCCCTGAAAAAGTTGGGTTTCACAATTATCCCCATTTTTCAAGCTACTTTAAGCAGCAGTTTGGATTTTCACCGGCACAATATCGCAGGCATTTAAAGGACAATATTTAGCGCCGATGCCCCAGGCACACCAGCTTTCCCTGTTGTCCTACTCCTGCACATTTACGATAATTTTCATCGCCTGCTCACGATTTTCATCAATAAATTTATAGGCTTCCGAATATTGTTCAAAGGGGAATACCTTTGAAATCAGGGGCTCCAGAACCACCTTCTTTTCATTGACAAGCTGTATGGCGTCCACATAGTCCTCATGCCGATACATCATGGTGCTCTTGATATCCAGCTCATGGTCATTTGCCACTGCCAGATCAACGGTTGCCATTCCGGCAAACACTGCCACCAGCACGATGACGCTGCCCTTTCTGGCATATTTGATGGCCTGTCCCATGGTGATGTTGTTTCCGGCGCAATCATAAATCACATCGGCCTTATCAGGTCCAAATGCTTCCAGCATGGCATCCAGCAGATCTGTTTCCTTTGTATTGATGCAAAAATCAACGCCGCAGTTTTTTGCAATCTGCAGCCGGTAATCACTGACATCAGTGATCATGACTTTCGCTGCGCCCATTCCTTTTGCGGTCTGTGCCACCAGATTTCCGATGGGGCCTGCCCCTAAAACCACAACGCTCATACCGGTCACGTCACCCATCTGTTTTACCGCATGTACCGCCACTGCAAGCGGCTCAATCATGGCGCCCTGCTCATAGGTCATTTCCTGCGGAAGGAGCGTCACTTTCGCCTCATCCACCACAAAATATTCCGAAGCCATTCCAGTGTCCTGAAAGCCCATCACCTTTAACGCTTCACACAGATTATACTTTCCATGGCGGCAAGGATAACATTTTCCACAGACAATCTGAGGCTCCACCGTCACTTTGTCTCCGATTTGAAACTGCTTTACTGCAGCACCTGCTTCCACAATTTCACCGGACACTTCGTGTCCCTGCGTCACCGGATAGCTGGTAAAAGGATGCTTTCCATGATATACATGAATATCGGACCCGCAGATGCCGATGCTCATCATTTTAATTTTTACCTGATTTTCCTTCACCTTGGGAATCGGAACCTCCCTGAAAATAATTTCTCCAGGGGCCATCATAACCTGCTGTTTCATAATGTTACCTGTCCTTTCTGTCTGTTTTTCAATCCTCTGTTTTCAAAAGTTCTGTCAGCGCTCTGCCGTCTGCGCCTCTTAAATCAAGCCCCAGCAGTTTTGCATAGGTAGGCGCTTCATCCACCAGATCGGCTGTCTCTATTGTCACATTTTTCTCAAAGCCCGGCCCTTTTGCCGAAAATACAGGCTGCGGTCCCCGATCCGGCAAATGTCCGTGGGTTGCCTTACCGTAACGATAATCTGCCGTATTAAAAGACACCACAAGAGGGCGCACCAGAGAGGAGCCGAAACTGGTATAACCGTCCGTCTCCAGGACGAAAGAAAATGTTCCGTCCAGATGTTGTTGTTTGCTGATTTCTTCCCTGGTGAATACCCGGTCAAATCCATAAATGCCTTCCTCTGCCAGCGAAGTCAGAAGATGAAAAACCTCATCATAGGTTTTCCGGTCCGCATCATCCTTTAAGTATACAAGCGCCTGTGTTCCGCCGGACTGACAGTATGCTTTCCAGTCCTTGATTTTTCCCTGTTCATCCACTTCAACAAATCCGGCATCTGCAAGCAGCACATTGGGATTCACAACCCTTTTGATATCCAGCATACCATGATCACTTGTGAGCACAAAGTTTGTACAGTCGGCCAACCCGGCCTCTTCCACCGCGCCCATGAGTTCTCCGATAAAACGGTCTGTTTCTTCCACACCCTTTGTCACCTGGTCATTGAACAGACCGAATCTGTGACGATAGTCATCCACATTTGCCGGATGAATCATCAACAGATCCGGCTGGTATTTTAAAATAATCTCCCTTGCGCAGCGCATTAAAAAATCATCGGTCTGAGGATGGGTCCGTATCGTGATTCCCTGCATCTGCGCCTCAATGATATCCAGCATCTCTTCACTGGAACCGGACCGCCGAAATACTTCACGGATATCGTTTTCTCCCGGTTCCGGCCAGCATTCGTTGATCAGATAGTCAATATCCGGATGCCTTCCCGTCACCGGCCAGAAAATCGCCGCCGTGGTCAGACCCGCGCGTTTTGCCGCTTTAAAAATATCTTCGCCCCACCGCACCGACTCATGATACCATTTCCAGGGAACATACTCTGCACCCGGACGCAGTTCCAGGTTTCCCAGCACACCATGCTTGTCCGGCCAAACTCCGGTACACATGGTGGTGTGACAGGGATAAGTGATGGTCGGATAAATGGAACGCACTTTTTTCACCCGGCTGCCGCCCTCCAGATATTTTTTATAGTTTGGCAGCGTTCTCATATATTCTACATCTTCGTAAGTCAGTGCATCTGCAGACATGACGATCAGTTTCTGTTTCATGGGGTCCTCCTTTTTATTTGGCTCCCGCCAAGATTCCCAACTGAGCCAACGCAAAAATGCTGCGCCTTTTTGCGTTATTTGGCTCTCGCCAAATCGATTCATAACAAAACCCGCTCCTGAATGCAAGCATTCAGAGCGGGCTTTGTTATGAATCAGCTTGGCTCTGAGCTGTTAGTAAAATTATATACCACTCTGATTCGATTTCAATATTGCAATATAATCTTGACAATTTATTCATCAATTGATTACTATAACTATAAAAATGATCATAAAATGATTGTTTGCTTGAACTCTTTTGCAGGGAGGACTGAATGTTATGGCTATTTTTACGAGAGAAGACAAATATATACAGCTGCTCACGGAGCGGGACTATACTGTCAGAGAGCTGGCAGGCAAGCTCTTCATCAGCGAGCCCACAGTTCGTCGGGACATCATACAATTAAAGAAGAAGGATCTGGTTTCCTGTACCCATGGAACGGTACGTCTGAACACCAAGTCCCCGGATAAGCGTATTCCTCTGTTCATCCGCGACCTGGAGCATACGGAAGAAAAAAGAGTCATTGCCCAGAAAGCAATTGCCCATATTTCGGACGGGGATACCATCATGCTGGATGCTTCGACTTCGGCTTACTGTCTGATTCCGTATCTGACCCAGTTTAAAAATCTCCTTGTGATTACCAACGGTTCCAAAACAGCCATTGCGCTGGCAGCACTCGGCATCAAAACCCTTTGCACCGGCGGTGAAATGACGCTGGAGTCCTTTTCCTATATCGGCCCGGATGCGGAAAATATGCTGCGTAAATATAACGCCAATGTGGCTTTTTTTTCCTGCCGCGGGATCAATGAAAAAGGAATTGCAAGCGATAACACCATCATGGAAAATTCTCTGCGTCAGATCATGATACAAAATTCCCGTAAAAAATATCTTTTATGCGACAGCTCCAAATTTGGTTCCACATACTTAAACACCACCTGCAGTCTGAAAGATATTGATGGCATCATCAGTGAAACTGCGCTTCCCTCTTACCTGAAAACAGGCAAAAATAATGCATGAGCCGATACCGGGATACAGAAATGGGTAAGCCGGCTTCCGCTTATTTTCCAAACATCTCCCGCTCCACCTGTGCGCACAGGTAATGATATACCGGCAGATGATACTCCTGAATTTTATAAGTCTCTGTCTCCGGCACCCGGATGGTCACATCGGAAAGTTCTGACATTCGGCTCTCTTTCTGTCCGGTCAGACTCAAAGTTTTTACACCCAGGTTACGTGCCACTTCGATGGCATTTACCACGTTTTTGGAATTGCCGGAGGTGGACAGGCCGATCACCAGATCATTTTCCTTCGCATAGCCATACACCAGCTGGGCGTACATCATTTCCGGGTCCACATCGTTGATAAAAGCGGACAGGATCGCGCTCTGACTGGGCAGGGAAATGGCAGGCATGGAGCCCTGCAGGCCTTTGCGCAGATGTTCCGGTATCCGTTCATCCGTTACCGGGCGCTTTAAAATAAAGCCCTTCATCAATTCTCCCACGATGTGCTCGCTGTCTGAGGCGCTTCCGCCGTTTCCGCACACCAGCACTTTTCCGCCGTTTTGATAGGTCTTAAGCATCAGCTCCAACGCTTTCTCAATGTCCGCCCGGCACTCCATCAGCGCCGGATATCTTTCATATAACATCGTCTTCCTCCGTTTCAAACCCTCTGTTTTGTCTTCCAACAGGCATTTTTCAGTTAAAGTCACTGCTTTTTCCCGATGGCAGCCACCGCAAGAGCTGCATAATCACCGATATTTTCCTCCAGTTTGGCCGACACTACGCTGCATACCTGTCCCGCCTGCTTTAAGCATTCTTTGTCAATCACTTCCTGCATGGCATCCCGAAGAAGATGTCCGCTTCTCTGAAAAACACTGCCCAGCACGATGCGCTCCGGGTTGAGCACATCGATCAGAATGGACAGTCCACGCCCCAGCATCTCTCCGCAGGTCCGGTATACCAAAAGAGCGTCATCAAAGCCGCGGTTTGCGCATTCTGCCACCGACTTTGCGCTGATGTGTCCCAAAGCGGCCATATTTTCACAGTAGGAAACTTTTTCTCCCATCTGCAGCTTCTCCCGGGCAAACATCTGGCCGATCTGGGCGATACCGCCGCCGGAACAAAAGCCTTCAAAAGAGCCTGCTTTTCCGTATCCCACCGGCCCGAAGTCCGCCATCCGCACATGTCCGATTTCCCCGGCCATATCACTGCTTCCTACATACAGCTGCCCGTTTAAAATCAGGCCGGCTCCCATTCCCGTTCCGAAGGTTAAAAAGATCATGTTCTCACAGCCTTTTCCGGCACCGTATTTCCACTCCGCCACCGCGCAGGCATTGGCATCATTCTGCAGATATACCTCTGCGTTGTATCTTGTTTCCAGATATTCCACAATATGAACCTCATCCCAGCCCGGCAAATTGGGCGGCGACATAATAATGCCCTCTCTGGAATTTAGGGGACCGCCGCAGCTGATGCCGATGCAGTCGATTTCATCGGTCATTTCTTGCGCCAGGCTGCACATTCTGTCAATCATCTCATAAGGGGAAACAGAAGTGTCCGTAGGAATACTTTTCTTATTCAGAACATGCAGTTCTCCGTCTGTTTCCTCTCCGATGCATACGGCACATTTTGTTCCTCCGATATCAAATCCGATCATGTTAAGTTCCTCACTCAAATCGCTGCGCCCTTCATCAGTCGACAGCAGTTTTCCCAAATCCTTCAAACGCATCCATTCCACAGACTTTTAACGCGGACAGATATTTTTGATAATCAATGTCAATGATATTGGTAAAATAATGGTTTTTATAACAAATGCCATCTTTTTCCCACTCGATCAGGTAAAATTCTTTTTCGTTGTCACAAACAGGAAGGCTGCCGATTTCCACGGCCGCATCTGCACAAATGCTGTTCTGTCCTGCAAGCACCACCTGCGTCTTATCATCATCACTGCCGACTCTTGTCACCCGCCAGGTCACCAAAACGTCTTTGGGCAGGTCATTTACGCCCATCAGTCTGGCTTTGCCGTCTTTTGGTTCGTCAAACATCAGACACACCGGCTCCTGAGAACGTTTGATATAATGATAGGCCAGCTTTTTACAAAAATAATAATCCACAACTGCATCCGATATCTGGGGCCAGCCGTCCAGCAGATTCCACCAGATAATGCCGGTTCGTTTCCACTTGTCGATCCGGAATTTTTCAATGAAATATTTCTTCGCCTCCGCCTGAGAAATCTGGCTCTGGCGCAGAAAATCTTCAAAATTCTCCGAAGCTGTGCCAAAGAGGGTGACCACCTGATCAAAAGCCAGATTAATCCGATAGGCATAGGGCGCGTCCATGGTCGTTTCCATGCTGGCAGCATGTACCAGATATTCCTCTGTAGGCACCCGTTTTGCTTTGTAAAGCTTCTCCGGTTCTTTCAAAAAGCTTTTCAGCGACCGAGGCGATGGAAATCCATGATATCCGGTCTCACTGGCAAAATGGCAGAATGTGTTTTTATAAAAATCACCCTTAAAGTAATCCCTGGGGCCCCACAGATGCATTTCCGGCGTGGTGCCTTTTCCCTGAAAAACAGCCTCGCTCATATAAGGGGAACTGGGCAGATAGGGCCGGGCATAATCATGCATTTTAACCGCATCTTTCAGTACCTCTCTGGTCAGGCGGTTCTGATTGGGATCCCGTTTAAAACCGTTCCATTCATAGTAGGCCACGTCACATTCATTATCTCCTGCCCACAGCGCCAGAGCCGCATGGTTTCGAAGGTGTTTGATCTGATAGATTGCCTCCTTTTCCAGATGCTCTGCAAACGCTGCATCCTCCGGATACACGGCACAACCCATGGCAAAATCCTGCCATACCATGATGCCATGGGCATCACAATAGTCAAAAAATTCCTCAGACTCGTATACGTTTCCGCCCCAGCAGCGCACCATATTGCAGCCGATATCCGCTAAAAGTTCCAGCGCTTTTTCAAGCCGCACCGGATCCTGAGAATGAAAAGCATCCAGCGGCACCCAGTTTGTTCCCAACACAAAGATTTTTTTCCCGTTTATCTTAAAACAGAATTCTCCGCTTCCTGCCTGATCGGAGCTGTCCGTCATATCCAGCTCTACACATCTTACGCCCACTTTCAGCCGATAGGTATCACGCACCTGGCCATTTTTAAGAAGCGAAACTTTTGTGTCATACAGATTCGGCTCTCCGGCATTTTTAGGCCACCAAAATCTGCAGTCTTCCATGGAAAAAGCAAAGGCCTGGGTATTGTGCCATAATTTTTCTTCCCTGCAAAAGCTGCTTTCCCTGCAGTGCCCTTCTATCCGCACCGAATATTCCTGTGCCAGGCTGCCGCTTAAATCGGCATTGATGTAAAACCGCATGGAAGCTTTCTGTCTTTTCAGATCCACTTTGTTGGTCACAAAATACACTTCATTGATCCGGTCTTCTTTTTTTTCACACAGGACAACGTCCTTCCACAAACCGGCAGACACAATCCTGGGCATGATATCCCAGCCAAACATGTGAGCCGCTTTTCTTCCATATAAAGAAGCATAATTATATTTCTGCGCATTGCAGGCTGCCGGCGGTGTGAACCTGCGCGCCTCCAGCATGGCAGGCTTAATATGGACCACAACCTCGTTTTCTCCGGGATACAGACCCTCGTCGACTTCCCAGGGCAGAAACATGTTGTCTGCAGATTTAACGTACATGCCATTGACATAAATATCCGCAAAAGTGTCAATTCCTTCAAAACGCAGATACTGATTTTTTTCCGTAACCGTAACCACGGTATGATACCAGACATGCACATTTTCAAGCGCCTGGGCTTTGAGTGTATTGGTGGAAAAATACAAATCCTCCAGCTTTTGGGCTTTCATCAGGTCCAGTTCGAAATTTCCCGGAACCGATGCCGGAATGGACTCAAATCCGGATTTTTCAAGATCCGCTATTGTTTTAAACTCTCTGCCCATGCAATTTTCATGGGCAGCATATGTCAGCGTCCATTTCATAAAAATTCCTCCTTTTAGCAGTTCAGTCCTTCAATATTGTTCCGTAATCCCCAGAAAATGCAGCCGGCCTTGGTGCCGCTGCAGCACCGGGGTATATACAGTTTTTTTCTTCGGAAATACCCCGAAACCGCGCGTTTTGTCTGCATTCAGATGCTTTTCGGGGTATATACATTCAAATTTCTCGAAATCACCCCATATTTGCATGTTTTTCGGGGTATTTCCGAGAAGGCCGCTCCCATATACCCTCCTCTTGTATTTTTCAGCTATTTCAGGCATGAAATCGGGGTATTTCCGGCAGTTTTGATCGCATATACCCTGGCGGACCTATAAACAGGCTGAACGGTCCGTTACACGTCTCCTTATTACTGTTTACTGACATTGGAAGTGAACGGTAACACGTCTCCTTTTCCATAAGTATAAAAGCTCCCGGACGGGCTTGTAAATTTTGATAAAATGGGATAACATTAAGAAAATCAACGATTTGCAGCAATCGGTCCATGAATGGCACGACCGATCAGAGAGGTGACTGAAATGATAAAAGATCTCATGGTATATCAGTCCGATATTGAGGAAGAACTTGGTTTTGTCCTGCTGGAACGGCATATTCCTGCAGGAACTGACTTTCCGCTGCACTGGCACGACTATATTGAATTTGAAATTGTCGTTTCCGGCAGCGCCAGGCATGTATATAACGGAAACGCTTACACGATCAGTGAAGGAAGCGCCTATATGATGTCATACTATGATTTTCACGGGGTCACCGCGCTGACGGATTTAGAGCTTTACAGCATCCATTTCAACAGAAATATGCTGCATCCCGATCTCATCCCCTTTCTGGATTTCAACCGCTTCCGCTGCCGGTTTGACCCTCCGGAGACAGATCATATTGTGAAAAAACTGCTGCAGCTTTCCACCGAATCCCAAAAAGCGCAGCCCTTCTATAAAATACTGGTGCAGAATATTCTTTCGGAAATTGTGGTTCTCATGATCCGCAAATGTAAGGCGGATACCGATCACGCCACGCCCCAGCCCGTGCTGCAGGCAGTGGCGTACATAAATGACAATTTTCAGCGCGATCTGACGTTAACAGAGCTGGCCGATCATCTCTCTTTTTCCCCAAACTATCTGGGACAGCTGTTCAAAAATCAGACCGGCCGCACCTTCAACGAATATCTCAATACCTTACGCTTAAAATATGCCTGCCGCCTCTTGTCTCTCACCGATCTTACGGTGAAGGAAGTGGCCTTTACATCCGGTTACAGCTCTGTGGAATATTTTCTTTCTGTATTTAAGAAAAAAATGATGATGACTCCAAATGCGTATCGGAAGCTTTCCTGATGAAGCATCACGGACTTTGCTTTTTTTCCAGCTCTGCCACCCAGGCATGTTCCGGGTCCATGGACCGGTTAAATCCCTGGTGTTCTCCCGCCATCAGCCAGAGAAAATAGGTGGAATAGGCCGGCGTGCTGACTGTTGTGTGATATCCGTAGGGAAATTCCACCAGTTCATCATTTTTTACACGATAGGCTTCCTCCACAGAGCCGTCTGCGGTATATACACACTGCACGGCAAAACCCTCTTTGGGTTCAAAGAGGAAATAATAAATCTCTTCCGCAATGCACTCTGCCGGCATATTGTCCACATCGTGCTTGTGCGGCGGAAAGCCCGCCCAGTTTCCGGGCGTCACATAGCACTCGCCGATGGTCAGCGTCCTGGCATTCGTGCTGCCATCGATGATGAAACTGGTTTCCCGCTCCCAGGGCTGAATGCCCAGCGTCTTTAACACCACATGATCCTGGGTCAAAAGCTGGGGCGCTGTCTTTTCTTCTGTCGGCGCTGCGCAGACAGCGATTTTCACATGGGTGTTTCCCTCGATGCGCAGTTTCTGCCCTATGGTCATGTAAAAGCTGACCGCTTTTTTGTTTTCAAACACGGTGTTTCGGTTTCCGATATTTTCCCAGATCTGATCCTCAAACCGGACGCTGCAGTATCCTTCCAGCAGAATGAACGCCGTTTCCTTATCCTGGGTGTCGTACTCGATGTTTTCTCCTGCTTCCAGTTCAAGGATGCCAAACTCCAGCATTTTCAGCGAGCATTCTCCGATCTTACAGATCGGCGTGTAACCGGATGCTTTTTCATATCTTTTTTTCAGATTCATCTTCTTACTCCTTCCTTTCCGTTTCGCTTTTCTGGGGCCGACACCGCACAGACTGCAAAGGATCGCTGCTCTGCCCCAGACATGCAAACAGTTCCTCTGCGGTGCCCACAATTCCATAGTCCGCATATTCAAAAATCGGTGCTTTTTTATCCGGGTTCACCGCGATCACCGTTCCCGCCTGTTTCATGCCTGCGATATGGTGCACGGCGCCGGAAATGCCCACCGCCAGATACACCGCCGGATTGACGCTCTTTCCCGTAATTCCCACCTGTTTTTCATAGGGAAGCATTTCCGCATCCACAGCGCCCCGGGAAGCCGCCAGCTCCCAGCGGCAAAAGTCTCTTTCCCTCTGTTTTTCCAGATATTCCTGCGCTTCTCTTACCGCGTCTTTTGCTCCTTTTCCAAGGCTTAAAATCACATCCGCCGCGTCTGCATTCAGCGTGCGCACCGTTGCCATCTGGGGGCTGGTGGTACAGGCGATTTTGGCGATCACATTTCCCGAAAAAGCGGGCCGATACAAAAAAAGCGCTTTTCCGTCCGTTTCCAGTGCCGTGCAGTCCGCACACAGCCCTGTCTGCAAAAGGGCTGCCACCTGAGGGGCCATCCGTTTGCTCCAGGCATCGCTTCCCCACAGAATCACCTCCGGCTTAGCCGCTTTCACCATCCGGGCAAACTGCAATGCGGAAGCGTAGCTGTTTCCGACGGTTTCCGGTTCGATTCTCCGTATGGTGTCACTGATCGTCTCCGCCATCTGACGCGGTGCTTCCCCTATGATCCAGACGTCTTCCAGCTTTTTTTCCCTAAATGCGCCCGGCCCTGGCACCCGCGCGCATTCCCTTTGTACGCCCTCCGCGATCAGAGTCTCCAGCTCAGACATCCGGACAAAACGGCACCTTCTTTTTCCTTCTTCATTTTGAAAGGAGGCCAGCACTTTCGTGGGAGAGCCCGCCTGTCCGCATCGGGAAAGATCCGCTTCCAGATCTTTTGCATCCCAGCAGATCACCTCGCCGGCCTTTGACCGGATGCCGGGCAGCCGCAGATGACAGATCCGCTCCACCGCAATCAGGGCCGGACAGGAAACTGTCTGCTCCTGTAACTCCCGGGTCCTGCAGCATATGTTTTCCCCCACATCAACAATTTCCATCACGTTGGTGATCAGAGAAAATCCGAGCATTCCAGCCAGGCAGGGGCCGGTCTGAGCGGTGTCTCCATCGATGGTCTGCCTGCCGCAGATCACCAGATCCGGCTTTAGTTTCCGAATCGCCAGCATCAGCGTGTAGGCCGTAGCCAGGGTATCCGCTCCTGCAAAAGCTTTGTCGCATAACAGATAAGCCTGCCTGGCCCCGAGGCGGGTCAAAGCATATAACATCTCCTGCACTTTCTGCGGTCCCATGGAAAGCAGAATCACTTCCGCCTCCGGAATGCGCAGCGCTGCCTCATAGGCACAGGCATCAAAGGGATTTAACGCTCCTGCTGCGGTCTGTTTTACGCACACTACAATTCTCATATGCCATCACTCCTCAGCCCCGTTTGAAGCAGTAATCGCCCGCTGCCTGGACCGATAAATCGGCGCCAGCGCATCGTGAATGCTCACATATTCTTCAAACAGTTTCGCATATTTTTCCGTATTTTCCGGATTGGGAAGGGTCACACTTTCCTGTCGGATACAGGCTTTAACCGCATCGCTGCAGGAAGAAAAGACCCCCACAGCCACTCCGGCCAGCATGGCCGCCCCGAGAGAAGAATCGCTGCTTTTTGTTTTGACAAGTTCCATCCCCAGACAGTCCGCCGTAATCTGTCTCCACAGCTCCCCCTTCGCACCGCCGCCGATGATTGTGGCCCTCGTTTTGCAGGGAATACCCATTGCTTCCAGCGTCTTTTTGGAGTGTAAAAGAGAAAGGGCAACGCCTTCCAGCACGCTTCTGGTAAAATGCGCTTTTGTATGGGTCGCGCGCATTCCCACAAAGCTTCCGCACAGCATGGGATCCCCATAGGGCGTCAGCTCTCCGTTTAAATAAGGGTGATAGATCAGCCCCTCGCTGCCGATGGGAACCGCTTTCGCCGCCTCATTGAGCGCTTCATACGCTCCGCCGAAGGTGTCCCGATACCAGCGATAAGAGCCGGCTGCCGCTTTGGTGGCCGTCCCCGGATACCAGAGCCCCTCTGCCACATGGGAGTAATTGACCAGATGCCGATGGGGATAGGGCCGGTCCGTGATCACACAGATTCTGCCGGCGGTGGCCAGTTTCACCGTCATATCCCCGGCACAAACGGCTCCGGCGGCAAACACCTCCAGCACCGTATCCGTGGTGCCGCAGATCACCGGCGTGCCTGCTGCCAGTCCGGTTCTCAAAGCCGCCTGTTTTGTCACCTTTCCAATCACATCAGTGGGCTTTCCCACCGGCGGCAGCACCTCTTTTGAAATCCCCGCCAGTGTAAGCAGCTCTTCGCTCCATTTCTGCGCGTTACAGTCAAACAGCATACTTCCCTGGGCTTCGATGGAATCCGTGCAGTACACATCCGTCAGCCGATAGCGAATATAATCTTTTTCGAAAAAAATATGGCGCAGCTTTTTAAAATTCTCCGGTTCCTTTTCCTTCACCCACAAAAGCTGGGGCAGTGTCCAGATCGTATCCGGGTAATGAAAACTTTTTTCAAAAATCAGATCGCCATATTCTCTTCTTAAAAAATCTGCCTGGCTGTGTGCCCGGGAATCGGTCCAGTGAATGGCAGGGCGCAGGGGCTTGAAATTCTCATCGCACATCACCCAGGTGTGGGTTGCGGAATCGATGGCAACCGCCAGAATATCGTTTCCACGAATGCCGCTTTTTTCAAACAGCTCCCTGATGTTTTTCTCCATAGCCCGTTCCCAGTCCTGCGCCGACTGCTCACACCAGCCCAGATTGGGATAATAGGTGGGATACTCCACCGTATTCTCTGCGGCGATATTTCCCGCCGTGTCAATCAGCGTGGCCTTGGAAGAGCCGCCGCCGAAATCAATGCCCAGCAAATAATTCATGCAACCACCTGCCTTTTCCCGATCCTGTCACAACTCATATCCTCTGTCCTTTAAAAACCGATAAACGCGCCCGTAATCCGGCACGCTTTCCCGCGCTCCGAAGCCCGTACACTTGATGGCGGAAACCGCGCTGGCAAAAAGGCAGCACTTCCGATAGTCAAAGCCTTTCACCATTCCCGCCGCAAAAGCGCCGTGAAACACATCCCCGGAACCGTTGGTATCCACCGCCTCCACACCAAATGCCGGATAGTGTTCCACCCCTTTGCCGTCATAATATATGCCGCCTTCTTTTCCGCAGGTGATGATCACCACCTCAGGCTGATACTGCTCATACAGCGCCCGGGCCGCCGCTTTGACCGTAGCACAGCCGGTATGTCCCAGAGCGAATTCTTCGGACGGAATCATCACATCGGTGCGCTTTAACAGACGATTTACACCTTCATACAGACCGCCGCAGTCATATAAGACTTTCGTGCCGCTTTCTTTGGCGATCCGGCAGGCATCCTCTGCCGCCTCCATTTCATTGCCGTCCACCATCAGCACCCGGGCCCGGGCCACCGCCAAACGCTTCGCATCATCCAGCACAAGGGGCGGCAGATTTCCTTTGTCAAACACGCAGGTCCGGGTGGCCGTATCCTTCGCCAGCCAGATCGCAGAGGTGAAGCTGCGACAGCCTTTCTTCCGATCGATCAGTGTAGTATCCACACCATATTTTTCAAAATCCTTAAGCAGAAATTTCCCGCCGTCATCCTCTGCCAGCACGCCGATGTAGCCGGCAGAAGGCCCCAGCCTGGCCGCCGCAATCAGCCCAGTTGCCGCAGGACCGCCCCCGGCAGCCTTGCTGGACAGAGCGCGCAGCTTGGTATCCTCTTTCGGATAGGAGGGCACGGTGATCAGCGTATCCATGACGCAGGCGCCGATTCCCACAATCTGCGTCTTTATCCTCTTCTCATTCTCACTCAT
>JAFUMV010000059.1 GCA_017482485.1 Lachnospiraceae bacterium | reverse complement strand
GCTCTGCGTGAGATCGGAGTACCGGAAAAGAATATCTATTTGGACAAGCAGTCCGGCAAGGACTTTAACCGTCCGCAGTATAAGAAACTGCTGCGGAAACTAAAAAAAGACGATCTGCTCTACATCAAGAGCATTGACCATCTGGGCAGAAACTATGAGGAAATATTACAGCAACGGCGTGTGCTGACCAAAGAAAAAGGCGTTGATATTGTGGTTCTGGATATGCCGCTGCTGGACACCCGCCGAGGAAAAGACCTGATGGGAACATTTCTAAGCGATATTGTTTTACAGGTTTTATCCTTTGTGGCGGAGAATGAGCGCACCAATATCCGTCTGCGACAGGCAGAAGGAATCGCCACAACAAAAGGTGGGGATCCGTAAAACAGGTAAGGAACAACTTAAATATTTCACGGTACCTGTCAGACAGGGTTGGTTACAACCAAAATAGCGATACTTGGTTTTATAGAACCAGGTACCGCTTTTATATAGCTAATATATTACACTTCCGATAACTTCGGCGAAGTCATTTTCTTTGTGATGCTGGAACTTGGTGATCAGTGCCTTTTCCAGAAGGGAATTGTTGTGGTAGTTGAGCCACATCTTTTCAACTACGGACCGTCGTTTTGCATCGTTGATATAATCAGCCATAACGTCCACCTACTTGTCATGCGTATTATTTCCAGAATCTGTCGGAATGATGCAGGAGGGGAGAATTTTGACTTATTCAGAAAGTTAGCAGAGATATCTTTTTTTGATTATCGGGTACAAAATGCTAAAAATCATGTACAAAAACAAGAAAATGTAACTGCTGTCTTGATAGATCGTGTTTTTTTAGCTATTATGTTAAAAATATAAATAAAGAGGAAATGCCTATGGAAAAAATGCTGCTTTCTCTGAAAAACATATATAAAATTCTGGTGACCAACGATTTCCCAATTTATTCAGAAAGTGTAATCAGCGAGAAAAACCGTAAAGGGCAAACGTTGCTGCGCTTCTGGCAAGCGCAGCTTGCGGATGAATTCCGCTGCCTGCCGGTTGGAAAGATGATATGGAGAAATGATGGGAAACGAAACCGCTTCCTTTCCAATCTGTGTAACCGCAGCCTGGAGCAAAAGCTGTGCGCGGAATATGCCGGGGAGTTGGCACAACAGATAACGGCGTCTGCGCTGCTGAACCAAATCGAACGGTTTATGACATTTTTGTCTGCCAAGGCATATCGGCATGATGTGCTGCTTCGACGGATTTCGGAGTTGCTGCGCTTATGCGGCATCGATGATAACCGGGTATCGGAGCAACTTGTGCAGCATCTGCTGAAAGATGTGACAGAATGCGCGGACATGAATGGGCTGGACAATCTGTTTCAGGCCGGTTACCTGCTGACGGTGCTAACGATATATGCCGCTGCCGGCAATGCCATGGATGATTCCCGATTATCTGTTCTCTGTGACAAATCATACAGTGTGTATTCCTTGTGGGTTCAGGCCAGGATGAAGGAGCCTGAGCATGCGGATGCAGTTTCTTTCCTGAGCGTTCACGCCGGAATCCTACAGGATAATCCTCTGCCGCCCCACCGCTTCTTCGGTCGTGAGGAGGAACTGTACGATTTGCAGGAAATGGTTACCACCAACCGCAAGTGTCTGATCAGCGGCATGGGCGGCGTAGGAAAAACGGAATTACTGCGTCAGCTTCTGCGATTATGCAGCGAAGAAAAACTGGCAGATAAAATTGTGGTTATTCCCTATGAGCTGGGAATCGTGGAAAGCTTTCTCCGGGCATTTCCTGACCACCAGCAGAACGCGGAAGAAGCATTTCACTCGATTCTCCATATGCTGGAGAAGCAGACCGAAGACGGCTTTCGACTACTGGTGCTCGTTGATAATATGAATAACTCCCTGGAGGAAGATCCGGCGCTGGACAAGCTTCTGCAGCTGCCGTGCAGTGTACTGATCACCAGTCGCCGTAAGGAGCTTCCCGGCTTTGGAACCTACTATATCAGAGAACCCTTGATTTCCACAGGCAGCCTGATCTTCAGGGATAACTTTGGTAAACCACTCAGCACGGAGGATCGGGTTGCACTGCATGCCCTTTTAAAGGATCCGGCAATTTGCCACCCCCTGACTCTACGAATGATGGCCAGAGCGTCCGTTGGCAATGGGTGGTCTGTACCTCGACTGGCGGAGCAGTTGCGAGAGGATATTTCCGGATTGACCTGGACGGAGGAAGATCAGAGCCTCCGCCTAGATAGAATTTACCGGCAACTTTACTCTCAGACGATGCTGTCAAACCGTTGCAGGGAGGTAGCAGATCTGTTCACCCTGCTGCCCCGAGGCAGCTATTCCCGGGATTTTCTGGAACAGTACTTCCCGTACCTGGCGGATGATTTAGAAAAAAAGCTGGATACGCTTGAAGCGGGAGGATGGCTGGAAACGGATACCGACGGCTATTCTATGCATCCGCTGATTGCCCAATGCCTGCGCAGAAAAATGATTACGGAGGATCGGGTTGCTCGCCAGATACAAACCATTCGCCGGTATCTGCCGGAAACGGTTCTTGGTGATCGATCCATAATGCATGGTAAGGATACGATTCGGATTAGTGAAATTCTGGTTCATATAGCGGAAATGCTCACAGGAAGTATCAGCCGGGAACTAATGCTGAATATCTTCAACGCTCTGGAATTGCGGGTCTTTACCCGGGAATCCGCGGGACGATATAAAAAACAGCTGGATCAACTGATGAAACGCTGCCATGAGCAGGATGATCTGGTTGAGGTGATCTACTATACACTGCTGTGCCGCTGGGAGTGCGGTGATGCGGCGCAGATTCTGGACGTATACCATAGGCAAAAGAGAACTCTGACGGTTCCGCTGCTGCGATACCTGGATCTGTGTCTTTATGCAGGCGGAAGCTTACTGTTCCACCAAGATTCTGAGATGGCCAACGAAATGTGTAAAGAGGTGATCCGGGACGAGGCGACGCCCGTGCAGATTGCCACCGCCTATTACCATTTGGCAGTCCATTATGATATCACAGGAGATGCGGAGCAGGCACTGCATTGGGGCGAAGCCGGTGTATCGTATGTAAGCAGACATCCAGAATGCGGAGAAAAGCTGATCTTCAGTAATATGGCCGCGCTGGCTTCCTATTATGTTAAATTCGGCAGGAAGGAAGCTGCGGAGCAGTTGATTCGCAAGATCGACGCAGAAAGCCTCACCCTGCCGGTTCAGAAAATCGAATACGGCGAGCTGCTGGGAAATTATGAGCTGTATTTCGGTAGTCTGGAGAAGGCGCTGACATCTTTTGAAGAGCAGACTTCTCTGCACCTGGAGTATTACGGCAAGGACCGGAACTATTATGCACACCAGGGGCAGATTGCGATTATCCTGATGCGGCTGAAGCGCTACGAAGATGCGGTGAGCCGGTTCCAGATGGTCATTGGCTATGCAAAGGATGCGGGAGAGGACTTTTTATTCAGTATTTCCTGCAACAATCTTGCGGTGATGTATCTGGATATGGAACGGCCCGGGGATGCGCTGCCGCTTCTGCAGGAAACATTGCCGGAAGCTCAGGGAAAGGGTGGCATTGCGCTGGGAGAATGCCTGAAGAATTATGCGCGGGCATACGGTCAGTTGGGGGATTTCACGCAGGAACGTATCTGTCTGCGCAAAGCAGTACCACTTCTGGAAGGCGCTTATGGCCAGGATCATCCCCGACCACAGGCGGCCCGGCAGCGCCTGCAGGAGCTGGAAGAGATTTATGGGCAGACAGCGGCTGACGAATAAGTTGGACCGGGAACAGAATACTCAACAGGGCGGATGGCACCATCCGCCCTATATTTTTGGTGCAAAAAAAGGGAAAATGGTGCACAAAATCGAGAAAACATCTGCAGGCGCTTGTGATGGAGTTTGTGTTTTGATATTCTTTGATTATTAAGTGACGCATGCGCACGGGCGGCAAAAAGCTTAACAGGGATCTATTACTGAACTCTAAATTAAATGCCACAAAAGGCATTTTAATTTGAGTTCATATGAGATGTGCTTTTTATAAATCACAAAAGCGACAGCGCCGCAAGGCGATGTCGCTCTGATTAGAAGTTCTCTTTTAATCAGAGATCAGTATAAGATACCCTCAATAACAGGAATCATCAAAAACAAATCCAGGAGGAGAAGTAAAATGGAAGAAAAGAAACTCACGGGCTATCCGTCCATTGACAAGCCTTGGCTGAAACACTACACAGAGAAATGGTCAAAAGATTTAATCCCACAAAAAACTGTCTATCGCAATATATACGATAATAACATTAACTATAAAAACGATATTGCGATCATATTTAACGGTTTTAAAACATCATATGCAAAGATGTTTGAGATAACCGACAAGTATGCTAAAGCCTTAAAAGCAAACGGAATTGAGAAAGGCGACTGTGTCAGCATGTGCTTATCTTATACTCCCGAAGCTGTATGTTTAGTTCTTGCATGCAGCAAAATAGGCGCATTGGCAAACTTTATCAATCCTTTGTTTACTACCGAACAAAAGATTGCTCGGTTAAATGAATCGGAAGCCAAAGTAACAATCATTTTAGATGCGATGTTCCCTTATATGAAAGACGCAATTAAAGAAATCAATTCGGAGAAGATCGTTATTCTACCTGCTATTTCTTCGTTGCCTTTTCTCGTTAGAAAACTCGTTGAAATCAAGTCAAAGCAAAGCACAGAGCTGATGGAGTTCTGTGCTAATGACAAGCGGTATTGTTCTTGGGATTCTTTTGTAAAATCGGGCAATAAATATGTTGGCGATACGGAAATTGAGTACGAGCCAAACAGACCCGTGGTTATGGTTTACTCATCGGGAACAACAGGAGCCTCAAAGGGAATCGTTTTAACAAACGACGGAGTTAATGCAATTTTTACACACTTCCAAAGCAAAGATTTTCCGCATAAAAGAGGAGATACTTTCCTTACAATGGTTCCCATTTGGTTTTCAACGGGAAATGTATTATCTATGCTCAATCCCGTTGCACACGGAATGACATTGATTTTAGAACCTGTGTTTTCGGTTGATTCCTTTGTAAAGGATATG
>JAFUMV010000058.1 GCA_017482485.1 Lachnospiraceae bacterium | reverse complement strand
ATGATCTTTTTGATGATGAGGCTGGAGTAGAAGGTTTTTATATCTTCTAAACAGTGTCATAACCTTTTCATGCCCGCCTTTGTGCGGGCACTTTTTAATTCCAAAGAGCGCCGCAGGCGGTCTTTCCTATAAAGTAAAAAAAGCTCCATCCTCACAATGCATGTGGGTTGAAGCTTATTTTCACATATGTTGCATTATCGGTGCTTACGGCAGCGCAGTTTTGTTCCGCCTGCCGTTATTTTATCCCTGCTGTCGTTTTATTAAAAAATGCGCTCAGTCCATGAATTTCTTCAAATACTCTGCGCTGGAGCGGATGGAAGCGAAACAGTTGACTTTAAAATTACAGTCCTGCTCCACCACATAATATTTCACGCTGCATTTCTTGGCGGTATCCAGAATCAGCTCCCAGTTTAAGTTGCCGTTTCCGATCTCGGTGATCTTCGGTGTGGCGGGCTGATCCTTGTCAAAGGCAATCCGCAAATCCTTTAAATGCAGGATGTCGATGCGTCCGGCCAGCTTTTCGATCCAGTATCTCACATCTCCGCCGCCGTACTGTACCCAGTAGGTGTCCAGCACAAAGGATGTGGTTTCGGGATTTAAGCCCTCCACCAGCATGTCCATCGTGGTTTTTCCGTTTTCCCATTTGAAAAACTCGTGGGAATGGTTGTGATAGGTGAACCTCATACCATGCTTCGCGGCTTTTTCCCCGATGATGTTCGCCTTTTCGATAAAAGCCTTCACTTCGTCCACGGAATAGCTCTTGTTGCCGCCGATTCCCATGTTGGTGGTGCCCAGCGCCAGGTGATTTTCCAGTGCCTGATCAAAATCATTCACCATCAGATCAAAATTGTCATGGGTTCCCACGATCTGAATACCTTCTTCCTTTGCGATTCGGCCGAAATCCGCATAGGGAATCGCGCAGCACGCGGTCTGCGCCTGCGTATATCCGTATTTTCTCATCTTCTGAAATGATTCGCGGATATCCTCCTCTGTTTTCATGAAATCTCTGATGGTGTAAAGCTGTAAACCGAGTTCCTTCATAGTTTTTGTTTCCTCCTTTATAATAAGTTCCGCATAAGCGGTATTTTCACAGTGTCCAAAAATGCATTGTCTCACTGACGCAGTAATCTGTTCCGTAGGCGTAGCCGGTGAAATTCACGGTCAGCTTCTGTTCTTTGCAGGAAAACTCCAGCATTTCCCCGTTGTCCATCCATTGCAGGCCTTCAACCTGATATGGGAAATCCTCAAAGACAAAATTGCCTTCTCCGCCCTCCATATAGGTCACGTTGCCAGAGCCCTTTCTGCACAGATCAAAACAGAACACATAAACACTGTCCTGACTCTCCAGAATGAAATTGCGGCAGCCCTTTTTGTACCAGAGCGGTTTTGCCTCATAAATCGCTTCTCCGAAAAGTGCGGTCCACTCACCGATCGTGTGCATGATGGCCCTGGTCATCAGCGGGATCTCTCCCCGCAGCGCTGTGCATCACATCAAAATCCGTCATCAAAGCCCAGCTTTTCAAAATCCAGAACGTGTTGATCGATTCTCGTGTGTTTTTCCCTCCGGATCACTCGGCCAACAGCTCCTCCATCGCATCGCCGTCCGTCCAGGGCATCTCAATCCCCAGTGCCCTGGCCATGGTGGGAGCTTCATCCACAATTTTACCTTCTTTTATCACCACGCCCTTTTTGAAAGAAGGACCCGCGCACAGAAACGGCGGCTGCGGACCATTGCAGGGCAGATGGCCGTGGGTGGCCCGGCCATAGCGGTAATCCGTCACATCCAGCGGCCGCACGATGGGACGAACCCATTCCTCTCCAATGGAAGAAAATCCGTCACTTTCCAGCACGAAGGAAAAATCTCCGGCCAGATGATGTTCTGTTTTCGCTTCTTCGGCAGTGAGAACCTGTCCTATGCCGTAAATGCCCTCTTCCTTCAAATGAAGCAGATACTGATATACCCGGTCCTTCAGTTCTTCATCTTCCGGGCGCGCCAGCCTCACCTGCGCGGAAATGCCGGAGGACTGCACCACAGCATCCCAGCTTTCCAGCTTCCCGGCTTCGTCCGTGCGAATAAATCCGGCATCTGCAAGCAGCACGTTAGGACACATTTTCCGCAAAATTTCCATCTGTCCGTGATCGGACAGCACTATAAAGTCAGTCTCCTCATAAATGCCCGCATCTTCCGCCGCGCGCATCAGCATGCCCAGATATTCTTCTGCCAGATCAAGGGCCGCATTTACCCTGTCATTGAACAGGCCGTTCTGATGCCGGGCATGATCCACCTGTCCGGGATGGGTGAACACCAGGTTGGGGCGATACCGGCGAATGATCTCGGCCGCCATCTCAATCTGAGAAGTATCATAGGAAGGATGCTTGGGTTCTTCTGGGCTATGACTTTTCAAAATCGGCAGCACGATTTCCTGTAAAAGCGCCTCCCGGGTGCCCTGACGCCGATAGGGCGCCGCCAGATCCTCTCCCAAAATCTCATCGGTGATCTCCGGCACCAGATAATCGATCACATCGCTGCCGCCGCTGGTCATGGGCCACCGGCAGACACAGCTGGTCAGGCCGGCTTTTTTTGCCGCATGAAAAATGGTGGGCACCCGCACTTCGTCAAGGGCGTTGTACCAGGCTCCCTTGCCGCCCGGATAACAGTACGCATTGTTGCACACGCCGGTGCGGTCCGGATAACAGCCGGTCATAATGCTGGCATGTACCGGATGGGTCAGAGACGGGTAAATGGTGCGCACCCGCTCCACCCTTGAGCCGTCTTCCATCAGCCTTCTGAAATAAGGTTTCTCCTTCAAATACGCCAGGTCTTCAAACACCATGGCATCCACGGACATGACAATGAGATGTTTTCCCATACTTTACCTCCCGATTCAGAGTCTTTGCTCCTTTGCCTTTCTATCTGTATTTTATCCGTGTACCTTGCATAAATAAAGGGCTAATATTATCAAGTTTTTATAAGATATTATCATAAAAAGCAGTCGGTCGCCCGACTGCTTTTCATTATTACTGGTTACCCATCATTCGGGCGCTCCCGGAAAGACGAGTTCTGCGCACACCGGATAATGATCAGAAAGATAAACACCATTCTCCACATCCGTCCATTTTTCCAGCCTTTTGCAGACAATGCCGCCTTTCACAAAAATGTAATCAATGCAATCCCGAACTCCTCACAAGATTTCAAAACAGTCTCCGTCACTGGGATATTCCATCTGAAACGGCAGCTCTTTTTCCGCTTGTTTCAGAATATCATATTTTTCCAGTCTCCAGACATGAATCGGCATCACACATTTTGCCCGGCAGCTGCGCAGTTTTTCAATCAGTCTTTCCGCCGGAAAATGAGCGCACTCCACCACGAAGGCATCCACCGCTTCCTCATTTAAAAATTCCGGATAATCGATTTTCTGACCGTCCAGATCGCCGGAAATATACAGTTTTTTTCCTTCCGCTTCCATCAGATATCCGTAGCAGGGACGCTTTGAAATTTTCATGTGATCGGTGGGAAAAGCGGTCACTTTCATCTCGTCATCCTGATAAACCTCTCTGCTTTCGATCAGATGCAGGCGCACCCTGTCGTTTGGAAAATAATCGGCGTTTCCAAAGCCCATTTGAATATAGGAAGTGATGGCATCAATGCCGGCCTGTTCCGGCAGATACACATCAAAATCCATCTCTTTTCGGTACCAGGAAGGGAGTGTGAGCAGACCGAACAGATAGTCCACGTGATCGCTGTGCATGTGGGTGATAAAGACGCCTTTGAGTTTTTTCAGATCATATCCGCCCCTTAACAGGCATTCCATCACCGGCGCACCGGCGTCCACGATATAGCTGCTGTTTTCTGTCTCTATAAACATGCTCTGACAATATCGATCCGGTCCGGGCGCACCATGGCTCGTTCCGAAAAACGTAATTTTCATTTACGATTCCTCCTTCTCCTTTTTCCGGTAATCAGATGCGCTGATTCCATACTTTTCCTTAAAGGCTCTGCGAAAACTGGCTGCATTTGCGTAGCCCACCATTTCCGCAATTGCGCTGATATTAAGGTCTGTTGTCCGCAGCAGTGTACACGCTTTGTCCAGCCTAATCCAGGTGAGATACTCAATATAGGACATTCCCAGATTTATTCTGAAAAGTTTGCTGATGTAAGTTTTCCCGATTCCGCCGGCTTCCGCCACCTCTTCATAGGTCAGATTGCTGTTTTGATAATTCCGGCTGATATAGTTTAGAATTCTGGCAAAGCTTCCATCTTCTTTTTTGCTCAGACTTTTCTGCAGAATGCGAATGACAGAACCGGTAAACTCTCTTTCCTGTTCCACATTGATATTAATGCATTCCTCCAACAAAACAGCTGCTTCGGATCCTTCTTCCTTTTGTAAAAAAGAGGCCACATGCTGCAGAATCATATATCTGTAATAGGTCCGGTTTTGGGGCGTGCACTCTTTTGCAGAACTGCTGTAAAGCAAACTCTGAAAACACTCCAAAGCCTCATCATAATCTTTTTTCAACATCGCTTCATCAAATCTCTCCATCATCGAGTCATCCGGCAAAACACCTTTTTGCTTTTGGGAGCGACTGTCCCAGCAGGCACAATAGTCCTTCACTTTTTCATCGAGAATGTCGTCCAGTGTTCTGACCGCTTCTGTACATGCGGAATCAATCAGAATGGAATTGGCATAAAGCTGGCTCATACCGATGCGCACCCTGCTCATTCCCGCCCGATGCAGCTCTGCCCGAATTTCTTTTGCCGCCTGTTTTCGCAGCAGCTGATCATCATCTTCATTGTTTAACCCATATAAAAATACGATGATCCTTTTTTCCCCGTGTGCCATAGAAGTCCAAACCTTCTTCTGCAGGATTTCATTTACCAGGGATGCGGGCAATGTTTCCGCCGTGCTGACCGCTCCCACGAAAAAACGCTCCGGAACGGAAACTCCCAGTTCCGAAAAGGCCACCTCCAACGCTTCCGGTTCCCGAAAAAGGCCGTGAAAAATCATGTAAGCCAACTTGTCCTCCAGCTTTTCCTTATGCTCTGTTACAAGTTCTTCCAGCTTCTGATTTTCATATACTCCCTGCAAAATCAGATTCTGCAGACTGTGATAGGCATTTTTAGCAGACAGTGACTGCTCATACTCGCCCCTGGCCGCACTTTCCAGCACGGTGATTTCCCGAAGCTGCTTGCGGCTCAGCAGCCAGGAAAAAACGGCCGAAAGGGTGACCCCCAGCAAAATGAGCAGGATATTGATCAACTGAACACGGTACAGCCATTTGCTCACCGAAAAGGACATTTTGTCATAATACAGCTTCAGCGTTATCCCCTGTTCACCGGTCACACCATCAAGAACCTGGTATTCCCTTTCCTCTGCACGCAGCTGCCACTGGCCTGCGTCCATCACTTCCATATCTCCTTTTTCATCCCGCCCAAACACCAGAGAGCTTCCGTCCCGCATCGTGAGTTCATAATATTGCTCCGGATAGGAAAGCGCAAAAATCTCATCCATTTCCTCCACGGGAATCACAAAATTAACGGACATCAGCGGTTCTCCGCTGCGATAGATTTTATAACTGTATAAAATTCGCCCGACCTGCTGGATGCCATACATCAGCGTGACTGCATTCTCTTCACTCTCCACCGCAGAAATTCCCCGCAGCCGGCTCTCCGATTCACATTCCAGGACATTGGTAAAATAGACCTCTTTTCGTGCTGTTCCGCTGGAAGAATAAACATACTCATTTTCATAGGTGACAAAAACGCTGAAAATGCTGTCATCAAAAGACTGTTTCAACCGCAGAATCTCGATGCCGTCATAAGTGCTGCGGGGATGCTCCAGCATTTTATAGGGCAAAAGCTCAGGCCTGCTGGCAATCAGCACGCTTTCGTTATAGTATCCCTGGTAATTTTCCACAAATTCCCGTTCCGCATCTTCCAGCTGTGTTTGCAGCATCTGCGTTTCCATTTTTACCGTTTCATGCAATATCACGTTAGTGGCGAATACACTGGCCAGCAATACCGGAACAGCAACTGAAATATAGGTCAGAAAAAAGCGCGCAAAAAAATTTTTCTTCATATTTATTCCCCCTGTATCGGTGTACAAATGCTATAATTCCAGTATACCACCCATTTCATTATGCAAAAAGTATCAGAATCTTTTGATGTTTAACAGGCAACAGACCATTAAGTCATCAGCGAGCAGCAGCCAACAGGCTGCCGTCAAACCGGCAGCCTGTCCCTTTATTCCCTGTTGTTACTTCAATCTGTCATATGCAGCCTGTTCGATCTCCAGCAGTCTTTCCAGTCCCATCTGATTCAATTTGGCAAGATGCGCGTCCCAGGAGGTATCCACATCCATTTCACCGGTGATAAACTGCGCTTTTGCGGTGGTCAGATAGTTTGCGATATCTGTATAGAGCGTTGCGCGTTCCTTCGCTTCGTCATCGGTGTAGTACAGATTCGGAAAAGGATCCATGATCTTAAGTCCTTCTGTTCTCATGGCCTCTTCCTTTAAAACATTAGCCTGCCCCTTCACCCATACTTCCTCAGAGAATAAAGTCTCATCATCCACGCTTTCCAACACTTCATAAATGGTGCTCTTTCCTGTGGTCAGAGTGGAAAATCCGCTGTTATTGGTCGCGATTCGGATTCTGTAATCTCCTGCGCTTTCACAGATGTCCTCCCAGTATCCGTCATAGCTCATGGTCTTGATACCGGCCACTTCCACCGCATCGAAGTTCACGCCTTCATAACCGTTGCCGCAGGAAATCGCGCCCTCTGTGGTGAACAGATAGTCCACCAGCTTTGCCATCTCTTCCGGATATTTGGTGTCCGCATTTGCCACAAAGTAATAACCGCTGCTCACAGAGGAGTTGAGAACCACACTCTTGTCCGCGTTATACTCACTGGTAAATCCGGTGGGCGTATACCAGCCGGGTTCGTTGTCGTTGTATTCGCCGCTGCAGCGTGAACTCCAGCCGCCGGAGAATCCCACTTTTCCTTCTTTGTTCAGGCTTTCCAGTTCACTGGTTTCCAGCACGTATGCGTCCTGATTGATCAGTCCTTCTTCATACAGACGGTTCATATATTTTAAAAATTCCTTATAGTTTTCACTGGTATCCCAAAGGCTCACTTTGCCGGAATCATCCGCATTGAGAAAATATGTGTTCTGCGTGCCGTTGATGCCGAAGCCCCAGAGAATTCTCAGCTCCGCTGCGCTCGTTCCGGTGCTCGCAAGCCCCATCGGAATTTCGTCATCCGGATCGCCGTTTCCGTTTGCATCCTGCTCCTTGAAGGCCTTGAGCACATTGTAAAGATCATCCAGGCTTTCCGGCCTTTCCATGCCCACGTTATCCAGCCACTTCTGAGGCATGAAAGCATAGGACAGTTTCGCGCAGTTGGGTCTGTCGATCAGTTCCGGAAAACCGTAAATGCCGCCGTCATCCAGGGTGATTGCCTGCGCATATTCCGGATACTCCTCCATGTAGGCTTTCAGGTTCGGCATCACATCCAGATAGGGAGAAAAGTCAAGGAAATATCCGTCGTTCGCATATTTTACCAGATCAGAACGGCTCATGGGTGACCACACCATGCCCAGAAAATCGGGCATTTCATCGGATGCAAGCATCAACGTCAGCTTGCTGCTCCACTGTTCGGAATTGTATACGGTGGCATCCAGCTTGATTCCCAGCCTCTTTTCATATTCGGCAAACATGGTGGTGTTATTCCAGTCCGCTCCCACCGTATTGTCCACACCGGCCACGGTCAGGGTGATCACCTCATCGGAAATGCGGGGGAAGGTTTCCTCTGTCTCTGCCCCTTGCGCTGTTTCCGAAGCCGCTGCATCGGCAGCTTCGCCTGCCGCCTCCTGGCTCTGTGTTTTCTGGGACTCTGCTTCCTGTACAGATTCCGCCCCGCTTTCGGGCTCAGCGCTCTGGGACTGGCCGCAGCCGATCAGCAGAGCACTCATCATCGATGCTGTCAGGAGTGCGCTAAGGATTTGTTTTCTTCGTCTCATTTGTAAGACCTCTCTTTCTTTTTTATGATTTTCTGAAATCTTTCAAACCTGTCAAATCAGTGGCTTAAAGATTCCTTCATTCACTTGTGTTTATCTCAAAAGTGCCCCGGTCAGCCCTTGACGGAACCGATCATGACACCTTTTTCAAAATATTTCTGCAGTCTGGGATAAATGATCATCATCGGCACGGTGGAGACGATGATCACACAGTACTTGACCAGATCTGCGCTTTTCGCCATCTCCTCCAGCCGCATTATCTCTTCCACGCTGGCTGACGGATCCGCCATGGTTTCCTCCAGCATTTTGCTCTGCAATAAAATTTCTCTCAAAAAGATCTGCAGCGGAAACTTGTCTCTGTCATCCAGGTAAATCATGGCGCTGAAATAGGAGTTCCAGTGACCGATGCCGTAATACAAAACCATAACGCCCACAATTGCTTTGGACAGCGGCATCACAATTTTGGAAAATGTGGAAAACTCATCGCATCCGTCAATTTTGGCGGCTTCCGTGATTTCATAGGGAATGGAACTTGCGAAAAAAGTTCTTGCCACAATCATGTTATAAACCGATAAAGCGCCTAAAATCACCATCACCCCTCTGGTATTTAAAAGTCCAAAGGATTTCACATTCAGATACCCCGGAATCAGACCGCCTCCAATATACATGGTGATCAGGAAAAACACCATAATGTACTTACTGCCGGCCACGTCCTTTCTGGATAATGCATAGGCACAGGGCAATGTCACCAGAAGGTTGATGCAGGTTCCCACCACCGTATAAAAGATTGTGTTCGCATATCCGATCCAGATGTCGCGATATTGTAAAACTCTTTTATAGCCTTCCAGGGTGAATCCCTGTGGAAACAGGAGCACCTTTCCGGCATTCACCGCTTCCGGATCACTGAATGAACAGCTTACCACATAAATGATGGGATACAGTTCCACGATCAAAAAAGCAAATATCAGAACATTGATCACATACTGAAAAACGGTGTTTCCGTTCATCTTTTTTTTCATTCTCTGCATCTGTCCTTCACTCCTTTTTTAAAATAATCCCGACTTTGTGAACTTTTTGGACAGCGCATTTGCCGTACATAAAATCACACAATTCACCACCGTATTGAACAGACCCACCGCTGTGGAAAAAGCGAAATCCGACTGTTCCAGACCGACTTTGTATACATATGTAGAAATGATTTCCGATCCAATCAGGTTCATATCATTCTGAAGCAAAAATACCTTTTCATAACCGATGCTCAAAATCTGACCGCAGCGAAGAATGAACATGACCACAATGGTCGGCACGATTTCCGGCAGGTTGATATACCATATTTTCTGAAGGCGGCTCGCTCCGTCGATATCCGCGGCCTCCAGCAGCGCGCTGTCGACGCTTGACAATGCGGCGAAATAGATGATGGACCCCCAGCCGATCCCCTGCCAGCTGCCGCTGATTTCATAAATCCATTTAAACCATTCCGGCACCTGCATGAAATACACTTTTTCCCCGCCCAACAGGCCGATGATCTGATTGATCACACCATTGCCGGGACTTAAAAACATGGTGATGATACCGCACATAACCACTGTAGATATGAAATGGGGCAGATACGAAACGGTCTGCACAAAAGTTCTGTATTTCTCGTTTCTCAGTTCATTCAACATCAGCGCCAGTATAATCGGAAGAGGAAATCCGATGACCAGCCCCAGCGCGCTGAGCGTGAATGTATTTTTTAAAATGATCGGAAACCAGTAGGAATTGAACAACCTTTCAAAATTATCAAGGCCGACCCATTCGCTTCCCCAGATCCCCTTTTTCACGCTGAAATTCTGAAAGGCAATCAAGATGCCATACATAGGTTTATAGCTGAACAATAATGTATAAAGTATTGCAGGAAGCATTAAAACATAAAGCTGCCATTTTGATGCTATTTGTTTACCGAGTTTTTTCTTATGCTGCATTATTTTCATATAATGTCGGTTCCTCGCTTTCATTTTTGATGTCACGCTGATGTTGTCTGCGTACTGTCATTGTAAGTGTTCCGTTCAAAAACCGAAAGAACCATGAATTGCAGCCATTTTTCTATTTAGTGCAAATTTCGTGCTTTTTTGACATCTTTCTTCTCCATTTTCCCCCTGTGCTGCAACTTTTTTGCGTTACGCTTTTCATTTTGTTGTAAATATTGCACTGTTTATTATCTTTTTTTATTTTCAGGATATACATCATGTCCATTTCCTGTTTTTCCAGCTATGCCGCAAAGCATAAACTTTCTTTTTTCATACTGCGCATTTTTGTTTGGGGAAATCCCACGGAATTTTTAGAACACAAAAGAGACCCGGAACTGATCCAGATCTCTTTTACCTGTAAACTGCATATTCCCGATGAAGTTTCCATTGTCAAAAAGCTTATTTTTTCTTTCCCAGCACCTTTCTTCGTACATAGGCAAAGGTGTAAGCTTCTCCTTTTTGTGCCAGCAGGTGAAGCAGCTTTTCCAGAAGTGCCTTCGTCTCCGGATGAATCAAAGGCATTTCTTTGCCGCTTTCATAATACTTCAGCGGATCGCTGTCCGTATAAGCGCTGCCCCGGTATATCTTGGAAGCGGCAATGCGGTCCATCAGCATTTC
The DNA here is from genome assembly GCA_017482485.1 of Lachnospiraceae bacterium. GTDB lineage: Bacteria > Bacillota > Clostridia > Lachnospirales > Lachnospiraceae > Gallintestinimicrobium. Next base: position 32,767 of record JAFUMV010000058.1, on the reverse strand, counting down.
CACCACGTATTTCTTCGGCATCGGAACCGGAGCTATCCCACCGGAAACTGCCTTTGTGCTGTAATCGACCCAGTATTCGTAATGGTGCTTATTGCGCCCTTTATGATGCAGCCAGGCGCTGGAATAGCCGATATCTTCTCTTTCCGCATTATTCGGGCTTCTGTCGCCCTGGAAGTATTTTGCGCCTACCTTAAATTCACTCCAGGAATATTTGGATAAATCATGGCAGAGACCCTGCCAGTAGAGTCCTACGGCAAAGCATCCTTTCATGACCAGTATTTTATGATGGGTAATCGTTTTAAAATGCTGTAATGCCTTCAACCTTTTTTCCTTCCTTCACCGGTTTGCCGAAGCTTTTTAAAATCTGTATGCTGCGGGCAGGTACCATAATCTTCTTTTCTAATATTTCCCCATCAGACGCAGTCGATGCGTCAGCAGAGTCCATCACCTTTTCCCAGTGCAGACCACCCTTCAGCTGGGGCAGTGCCAGTTCCTTTTCTTCCCAGTGCATATTATAAGCGATGTAGAAAAAGTCATCGTCCATCTGCCTGTCCACTTTGGCATAACATCCACAGTACATGACACCGGCTTCCCTGCTGATTCTGTCAATGGAAAGTCTCCAGGCCTCACGGTCATGCCAGGACAGATCAGGGAAACCGCAGGCGATAAAATCCATCATCGTCAGTTCATCCGGTTTATGCAGAATCGGATGACTTCTGCGCAGGGTAATTGCCGCTTTCACAAAGTCCAGAAATTCTTTGTTGGTCCTTGTCTGATTCCAGTTAAGCCAGTTCACTTCATTATCCTGACACCAGCTGTTATTATTGCCGTCCTTGGAGTGACCGAATTCATCTCCCGCCACAATCATGGGCGTTCCCTGTGCGAATAAAAGAAGCATCATCGCATTGCGCATCTGCTTTGCGCGCAGCGCTTCAATCGTTTTCTTTTTGCTTTTGCCTTCCACACCGCAGTTCCAGCTGGCATTGTAGGGATTCCCGTCTCTGTCCTCTTCTCCGTTCGCTTCATTGTGCTTGCGCTCATAGCAAACCAGATCAGCCAGCGTAAATCCCTCATAATTGGCAATATAATTCACAACACCGGTCTGCGCCGGATTTTTCTTCAGCTGTGCCAAAACTGCCCCGAGCATGTCCTCATCACCTTTTAAGTAACGGCGCATGTCATACAGAAAATCATCCTGATAACAGGCCAGATTCTTATAAGCCGGCACGTCAGAAGAACCATAAATCTCATGACAGTTAAAACCATAGTAAAACAGCTTTGTATTGGATAACAGCGGATATGTTGCCACAAGTGTGGTGGGAATACTGTCTCCCAGAAGATGCACGCCGTCAATATGATATTCATAAACCCAGTATTTGAGCACTTCCAGAATAAATCCCTGCCTGATTTCCTTTGGAAAATAAAACTGCATGATCACTTCGATACCGCTTTCATGCAAAGCCTTCACCATGCATTTGAATTCCAAAGAGGGCGATTTCGTACTGCTATAGGAAGCTTTCGGCGCAAAATAATATCCCTTTTTAAAGCCCCAGTAATTGATTCTGGGCGGCTTTGATTCTGCAGGAAGCTCCATATAGCGGTTCTTTGCCTCCGCCATGCCGAAAACGCTTCGCTTTGCACTTTCCAGTTCTGTAAATTCGTATGCAGGCATCAGTTCCACCGCTGTAATACCCAGCGTCTTCAGATAAGGGATCTTCTCCGCAATTCCGGCAAAGGTGCCCTTTTTCTTCACCCTGGAAGAAGGATGCTTTGTAAAGCCTCTCACATGCAGCTGATAAATGATGCTGTCGCAAAGCGGTGTCATCAGCGGTGTGTCCTCTTCCCAGTCAAAATCCTCTGACAGGTCTTCGGCACAGAGCTCAGGATCCACTTTCTCTCCCCATTTTTCATTGCCAAGAATCTGCTTTGCATAAGGATCCGTGATGATCTCTTCTCCGGCATAAAAATTATATGCAAAATTTCTGACCCGAATCCCGGAAAGCTTCATGCAATAAATATTCCCGACTTTATTCTCATTTCCAAAAGGAATGCGAATCTGATCACTTCCGTCTTTTGGGTACAGAACTACCCCGCACTCTTCTTTTCCCTGCAGCACGGCTGCCAGATTACATTCACGCTTCCCCGTAACCGTCATTCCAAGCGGATACGGCTTCCCCTTTAAAACAGTGATGTTCCGTTCCATCTCCCAGTATACCTGTCCCTTCCCTTTGTTCGGTCATTGTTTCCAGCGCAGTTTTTAAAAATCTTTTCCGTATCAGTATAACATAAAAATAGATTGCAAGCCACTGCAACTTCATGTATGATAATAATTAACAAAATACTCTCAGGAGGATATTCTTATGGGCAATAAATTTGATGAAATTGATGAAGAAATGACCGTTGAACTGGAACTGGACGATGGCTCCAATGTTACCTGTGCAATTATCACTATTCTGGAAGTGGAAGGTCAGGATTATATCGTTTTGATGCCTCTGGATGAAAACGGTCAGAACGATGACGGGGAGGTATGGTTTTACCGCTATTCTGAGAATCCCGATGATCCCAATGAAGAACCTGAACTCGGCTACATTGATGACGATGAAGAATACGAAAAGGTCGAAGAGGCATTTGACGAATACCTGGACAGCTGCGAATTCGATGAACTCATCGATGCAAAAGACGCGGATGCGTAACTTTCATGTGCGCAGGCAGGCGAAGGCCTGCTTACGCACATTATTTTTATGTCAAACACGCTGTCCGGATCGTCAAACCCGATACGCCTCCCGATATCCCATATCTCCAAGAAACCTGGATGGGAACCCCGGTTCCTGTGAGCTTCCTGCCACCCAGCTGATAAAAAGCTTCTCTTTTGCCCGTGTCATTCCCACGTAAAACATCCGTCGCTCTTCCTCCACCTCGTCCCCTTTCATACTTTTTTTATGAGGCACAATCCCCTCGTTGCAGTCCGGCAGAAAAACGATGTCAAATTCCAGTCCCTTGGAGCCGTGCAAGGTCATCAGGTTTACCGCACCTTCGGGCGATGCATCTGCAGTTTTTTCTGCCTCCTTCAAGGATTCTTCATAGGCTGTAATATGATCTCTCATTTCCTCCACGGTCTTAAAATCCCTTGCGCTGTTCTGAAAAAAATCTGCCATTTCCATGGCTTCCCGATATTTTTCTTCTTTCAGTTCCCTGCGAAGCCAGCCGTCATAGCCAATCGCTTTTCTCACATAGTTGACTGCAGCATACAAATCCATGACAGCCATACGGCTGATATCTGTCTGCATTTTCAGAATATTCTTTTTTAAATATTCCTGCTGTCCGCAGCGTTTGAGCATCGCAGAAAAGGAAACCGTTCCATCCGGCACCATCTGTCTGGAAAAATAGCGGCAGGGCTTATTCATGATCCTGAAAAAATCCTGTCTGCTCCGGTCAGCTTTGGCAAGGCAAAGATAAGAAAGCAGATCCCGGCATACGCTGTGGGCATAGGGACTCATCAGCTTTTCTTTCATGACATAGGGTATTTTTGCCGCTCCCAACGCCTCTGCCAGAAGGCTGCAATCGGTATTGGTTCGGTAAATGGCTGCAATGGAGATTTGCAAATCTTTTTCCCGATATTGATTCATGATCGTAGCAATCTCTTTGACCTGTGCCTTTCTGTCCGCAAAGGAGCCGATCAGCACTGTCCGATCTTTTGAAAAAGTACGAAAGGAACTGTCGGCACCGCCTGTCACTTCCAAAGATCGTCTCACTGGCGCGGCTAAACGTCCAGCCACAATCTGCTTTGGCATTCTCTTTCGGTTTTTGCTCACCAGTGCTCCGGCAGTATCCACAATTCCCGGACTGCAGCGATAATTTACGGACAATGGAATCTGAGCAGCCTGGGGATAATCCGATAAAAAACGCTGCATAATGGCAGGATCAGAGCCACGAAATCCGTAGATGGCCTGATCATCATCGCCCACCACAAACAGATTTTTTCGTTCTCCGGCCAGCAGCCTGATTGCCTCATACTGGGTTTCATTAATATCCTGAAATTCATCCACCAGAATATAGGAATATCGCTCCTGCCATTTTTTCAGTACCTGTGGATTTTTTATAAAAAGATGCTTCAGCGCCGCAGCAAAATCGTCCAGATCCAGCTTTCCCATTTCGGATAAAAGTCTCTGAAACCGTACAAAAGCCTGCCTAAACAAATTATTTTCCAGATAACTGCTCTTAAAATCCGCCTCCATTTTTCCGGTATTTTTCAGATAGCCTATTTCTGACAAAAGTCCGTCTTCCCATCCCTCCTCTGCAGGAAGCTCCTGATTCATGGCTGCAAAAACAATGCGAAGGTATTCTCTTTTTTCTTTTTCGGAAATTATGCTGCCGGACATATAGCGGCAGGAAGTTCTTAAGATGTGAAAAAATATGGCATGAAATGTGCCGAAAGTGACCGGATGGTATACTCCTTCCATCCTGGTGCAGAAGCGGTCCCGCATCTGCTGTGCAGCCGCTTTGGTAAAAGTTATGACAAGAATCTGTGACGGGTCAATCTGTTGCTCTTCAATCAGATACCGCACCCGCTCCACGATCGTAAAGGTCTTTCCGGAACCGGGACCGGCAAGAATCAGTGCCGGTCCTGTATTCCAGACAATCGCCTTTTGTTGTTGTTCGTTTCCCTGCAAACGGTACTCCTTTTTGCCTGTCTTTGTCACGCGAAGCGCTGTCCGGCACATGCCAACAGCCGCATGCACCTTCACACAGGCAGCCCTTTATGCGTTCTGTAACAGTTCAATTCCTTTGCGGATTCTGTACAGTGTCTCTTCTTTGCCGATAATCTCCATGATTTCCGTAGCGCCGGCAGGTGTCATCTGCTTGCCGGAAACAGCGGTACGGACAGGCCACAGCGCATAGCCGTTCTTGCAGCCCTTCTTTTCCACATAGGAAAGCAGGGTCTGATACAGAGCATCATTGCTGTAATCCTCCTGCGCTTCCAGAATGGGCAGAAGCTCATTGAGGACTTCCAGAGAGCTCTCTTTGGTCGTCTTCATCTTTTTGTGCACGTACATAGCCGGATCATACTCGGGCAGTGTTTCAAAGAAATCCACCATTTCATAAATATCGGGAAATACCTCGATTCTGGTCTTGACCATTGCAGCAACTTTCTTCAGATCCTGGCCCTTGGTCAGCGCTTTTTTCAGATAAGGCTCTGCCATCTCATAAAAACGATCAAAATCCATGGCTTTGATGTATTCGCCGTTCATCCATTTTAACTTCGTATAGTCAAACACTGCCGGAGATTTGGACATTCTCTTATAATCGAATTCCTTAACCAGTTCTTCCAGTGTGAAGATTTCATTCTCTCCTTCGGGGCTCCAGCCTAAAAGTGCCACGAAATTCACAATCGCCTCTGTCAAAAATCCCTGATCCACCAGATCTTCGTAGGAAGAATGTCCGCAGCGCTTGGACAGTTTATGATGCTCCTCATCGGTGATCAGCGGGCAGTGAATGTACTTGGGCACTTCCCAGCCGAACGCTTCATAAAGTCTGTTGTATTTGGGAGAAGAAGAAATGTATTCATTTCCTCTTACCACGTGAGTGATTCCCATCAGATGATCATCCACAACGTTTGCAAAATTGTAGGTGGGATATCCATCGGATTTGATCAAAATCATATCATCCAGTTCGGAATTGTTCACCGTGATATCACCGTAAAGCTCGTCATGGAAAGTGGTGGTTCCTTCTGTGGGGTTATTCTGACGGATGACATAAGGAACGCCTGCTGCCAGCTTTGCCTCCACTTCTTCTTTGGAAAGATGCAGGCAGTGCTTATCATATACATTGATCTCTTTTCCCGCAACAACCTGATTTAAGGTAGCCAGTCTCTCCTTATCGCAGAAACAGTAATAAGCTTCTCCTTTTTCGATCAGCTTTTTTGCATATTCCAGATAAATTCCGCTGGCCATACGCTCACTCTGTACATAGGGGCCGACGCCGCCGTCCTTGTCCGGACCTTCGTCATGAATCAGGCCGGTCTTCTGCAGCGTTCTGTAAATAATCTCAACAGCGCCTTCCACATAGCGCTCCTGATCGGTGTCCTCAATTCTTAAAATGAAATCGCCGCCTTCATGCTTTGCCACCAGATAAGCATATAAAGCTGTACGCAGATTTCCTACATGCATGCGTCCTGTAGGGCTGGGCGCAAAACGGGTTCTGAATTTAGCCATTTTATTTCTCCTTCTGTCGGCAGACTGCCGACTGCTTCTTTATAAAAAAATACTGTTTCACTTTTGTTGAAGCGTTAAATGCTTCACTCCTCTATCGGCAGCTCGGGCAGTTTCTTTGCTGCAGCCTGCTTAAAGCTGTTAACTTCCTTCACGGCCTGAGGAATTGCAATATTGGTTCCCGCACCTGCGATACAGCCGCCGGGACAGGCCATTCCTTCTATCAGGCAGCCGTTTTTCTTCCCCATCTTGGCAAGCATCAGCATTTTGCGGCATTCTGCCAAACTCTCTGCATGTTCAATATTCACAGTCACATCCGGATAATATTCCCGAATGCAGTTTTCAATCGCATTGGCCACACCGCCTGCCACACCATATCCGCGGCCGGCTGCGGTTGCATCTTCAATGGGTGTCTCCGACTCCACAGCAGCGGGCTCAATTCCTTTTGCTTCAAACATCCCCGCCAGTTCTTCAAATGTGATAACAAAATCCACATCGGAACGGACAGTTCTTCTGGAAGCCTCCAGCTTCTTGGAAGCACAGGGCCCGATAAACACCACCGAAGCCTCCGGATGTTCTTCCTTAATCTTGCGCGCAGTGGCTACCATGGGGGTCAGCGCATTGGAGATCTTGTCAATGGTCTCCGGGAAAAACTTCTTTGCCAGTACAGACCAGGATGGACAGCAGGATGTCAGAAGGAAAGGCAGCTTTCCTGTGGCAACCTCTTTTACATAGTGCTCCGCCTCCGCAACAGCTCCCATATCGGCACCGATGGCGGTTTCATATACATCCGCAAATCCAAGCTGCTTTAATGCCGTCTTTAACTTTCCGGGCGTCACAGCCGGACCGAACTGACCAACAAAGGCTGGCGCCACCTGGGCAATGATCTTCCTGCCGGACTGAATTGCCCGGATCAGCTGGAAAATCTGGGATTTATCCGCAATTGCTCCAAACGGACAGCTCACCATACACTGACCGCAGGATACACATTTGTCGTTATTAATCACGGCTCTGCCGGATACATCGCTCTCGATGGCACCCACGCCGCAGGCCGCAGAACAGGGACGCTGCTGATGCGAAATCGCATCATAAGGACAAATCGCCTTACATTTGCCGCACTTGATACACTTTGCAGGATCGATATATGATTTTCCATTCACCATGGAAATCGCCCCTCTGGGACATACCTCCTGACAGGGGTGTGCAACACAGCCCATACAACGGTTTGTGACCGTATACGCATTCTCCGGGCACGCATTGCAGGCAGACGGAATAACCTGCATCAGCGGCGGCTCATAATACTTCTCATCAATATTGCTCTCCTCCAGTCCCTGGGTCAGATGAACCGGCACGTTCTCGGGACGTAAGGAAAGCCCCATCGCCAGACGAAGCTGTTCTCTGACAATCGCCCTCTCTCTGTAAATACTCTCACGGTAAATCGGAGCATCTGCATTGACGATTTTGTAAGGCAGAGCCTCCATATCATCGATCAGATTTTCAGAATGGTAAGCCAGATTTGCGATTTCCTTAAAAACTCTGCGCCGAATCTGTCTTACCGGTGTATCAATACCTCTCATAAGTTCTTATCCTCATAAAAAAATTGCGGCACATGTACCATTTTTCTCACCTATTAACCACGCTTTGCCGCTATCCTATTTTTACATAAACCACCCCAGAAATCAAGTCCTTTTCTTTGAAAGACATAACCCGGACGCACAGACAGCGCACCATTGTTTCAACCAGGTGCGCTGTCTGCATTTATTCAAAAATCAGAGAAACAGGGATCCAATCTGGAAGACGAGGACACAGACGGCCCAGGCGAAGAGGATTTCGAAGGCCATGAGGCCCAGGGTAAACTTCCAGGAGCGGCTTTCTTTTTTGATGGTGCCGATGGTAGCTGCGCAGGGCACGTACAAAAGAACGAACAGCATCAGGCAGAAAGCATTTAATGCGCCGAATTCCGGATTGGTCTGATGGATGTTGTCAATGATGGTCTGCATACCTGCTGCCGAATTGGCATTGGATACGCCAAAGAGTACCGCAAAGCTGGATACCACCACTTCTTTTGCGGAAATACCGGAAATCAGTGCAACGACAACCTGCCACATGCCAAGGCCTGCCGGCACCAGAACGGGGACAAGGAAGCGTCCGATGGCGGCGCCGAAGCTGTTCGTGGCATCTTCCACCATTCCCTGAGGTCCAAAGTTTAAAACAAACCAGACGGCAATAGAAGCGATGAAAATTGTGGTTCCGGCTTTTGTCAGATAGTCTTTTAACTTATTCCACACATATGTCCGGATTACTCTTGCGTTTGGCAGCTTGTATTCAGGCAGCTCAATGAGCAGAGAATCGTTCACTTTTCCCTTTTCCAGACGGTTGATCACCATGGCAACCAAAATTGCGGCCACAAGACCGATCAGGTACATGGAAAATGCCGGAATGGTCGGATTTTCCGGGAAAAACATGTCGGAAAACAGCACATATACCGGAAGTCTTGCCGAACAGGACATAAACGGTGTGATGATCATGACTTTCTTTCTGTCATGCTCTGTTTCCAGGGCTCTGGTCGCCATAATAGCGGGCACGGTACAGCCAAAACCCAGAATCATGGGTAAAAATGCACGTCCGGACAGTCCGACTTTTCCCATAATGCCATCCATCACATATGCCACCCGGGACATGTAACCGGAATCTTCCAGAATGCCCAGCGCCAGAAACAGAATGAAAATATTGGGCAAAAACGTCAAAATACCGCCAACGCCGGCTATAATTCCATCCACCACCAGGGATATGAGCCAATCTGATGTATGCAGGGAAGTCAGCAGCATTCCGGCACCTTCAGATATCCATTCCAAAACGATCTCAAAATAGCCTTTCAGATAATCGCCTACCGTAAAGGTCATGAAAAACACCAGCGCCATGATGCCTAAAAAGCATGGCACACCCCAGATCGGATGGGTCAGCAGGCTGTCCACCTTATCGGTCTGCGCTGCTTTACTTTCCCTATGAAAAAGGGTCTCTTTTACAATCTCTTCTATGTACTGATATTTCTTCTGAATGATTTCCTTTTCATAGCAGTGCTCTGCCACATCGCCCACTTCCAGGGGATGATCATTGGTCACCTCTTCATCATGCTCCAGAAGCTTGATCGCGTGCCAGCGCACCATGGAATGGGTCGGATAACGACTTTCCATCATTTTCTCAAGCTTTTGAAGCTTCTCTTCGATCTCCGGCCCATAATCCATAACATCCTTTTTAGGACCTTCCACATAATGATGTACCACCGCATGCAAAAGAATATCCAGTCCGGTACGCTTTGCGGCAGATACAGGCACTACCGGTATGTCTCCAAGCATCTCCGGCAAACGATGCAGATCAATTTCCAGCCCCCGCTCCTTGACGATGTCCATCATGTTCAGCGCTAAAATCACAGGCTTACCCAGCTCCAGAAGCTGCAGCGTCAGATAAAGATTCCTCTCCAGGGAGGACGCATCCACCACGTTGACAATCACTTCAATATCATCGTCCAGCACGCATTTTCTCGTCACCAGTTCTTCGATCGTATAACTGCTGAGAGAATAAATGCCGGGGGTGTCAACCAGCTTGAGCTGATATCCTTCATATTCTATGTTGCCTTCAAATTTTTCCACAGTTACACCGGGCCAGTTTGCCACCTTCAGCTTTGCCCCTGTCACCGCATTAAAAAGAGTAGTCTTGCCGCAATTGGGATTGCCCACAAAGGCTACATGTACATGTCTGTCCTCAGCTGCCATAATCAGACCGCCTCCTCATTTACTTCAATATTCGTGGAAATATGTTTTCCTACCGCCAGCCGGCTGCCTCTGACATAAATGATCAGCGCCCCGTCTCTCTTGCGGTTTAAAATTTTCACAGATGTGCCCTCGTTGATTCCCAGAGCATGCAGCCTTCGCATCAGGCCATCTTCCATCTGCATTTCACCAACAGAATAGCTCTTGCCTTTTTCTCCTTCGTACAGTGTCATAATCTCGTCTCCGTTTTATTGAAAATGATTTTCATTTAAATTATATCACTCCAATGATCGCTGTCAATCCCCGATGGCATTTCTGCGCGCCACCCGGATTTTCGTTTTTTTCTTGACATACCATTCAAAATATGATAAATCCTGTGTAGGGTAGAGGCGCGGTTTTCATCAGTAGCACGGTTGCAAGGCGGGCGGCCGCATCGTGCAAAAGGGGCAACTGCCGAAGGAGTGTTCGCTGCCCGGCGGCATTTCCTGGGACGTCACAGAACATGTGCCGTACTGTCACAGATATTCATGATCAGACAGGACATGAATCATCTTTGTGGAGCGCTATCATCGAATACTTTTTTTCGCGCTCCCCTTCTGCCAAATGAATTTAGAGAGGGGATTTTTTAATGCAAATCTTGATACGCAGAATAAAAACTGCTGTGCCTGTCATTGCACTTTGCGTGCTTTTTTGTTCCATGACCGCTTTTGCATCGGAAGGGGAAACTGAATATGTGCCTTCCATGTATGCCACTTTCTGGGCGCTGATTCCTCCGATTATTGCAATCGCTCTTGCGCTGATCACCAAGGAAGTGTACAGTTCCCTGTTTTTGGGAATTTTTGTAAGCGGTCTGTTTTACTCCGGCTTTTCCTTTGAAGGAACAGTATCTCACATGTTTGAGGACGGATTTCTTGCAGTTCTTTCAGACAGCTACAATGTGGGCATCCTGATTTTCCTTGTCATCCTCGGTGCGATCGTTGCACTGATGAATAAGGCCGGCGGTTCCGCTGCTTTTGGCCGCTGGGCTTCCGGCAAAATCAAGACCCGTGTGGGTGCACAGCTGGCCACCATCGCGCTGGGCGTACTTATTTTCATCGATGACTACTTCAACTGCCTGACTGTGGGCAGCGTCATGCGTCCTGTCACCGATAAGCACAAGGTATCCCGTGCAAAACTGTCCTATCTGATCGATGCCACCGCCGCACCGATTTGCATCATTGCTCCGATATCCTCCTGGGCCGCCGCGGTCACAGGCTTTGTAGAGGGCGAAGACGGATTCTCCCTGTTTATCCGCGCCATTCCCTATAACTACTACGCACTTTTGACAATCGTCATGATGATTGCCATGGTTATCCTGAAAGTGGAGTTCGGTCCCATGGCCCGTCATGAAAAAAATGCTGCCGAAAAAGGGGATCTTTTTACCACCCAGGAGCGTCCCTATGCAGGCATGGAACATGCAGATAAGATCACCACGAACGGCAGAGTTATCGATCTTGTGATTCCCATCATCAGCCTGATCGTATGCTGTGTCATCGGCATGATTTATACCGGCGGATTTTTTGAAGGCGTGGATTTTATCACAAGCTTTTCTCAAAGCGATGCATCCGTAGGGCTCGCGCTGGGCGGCTTTTTCGGACTGCTGGTCACCATCGTTCTGTATCTGCTCCGCAAAGTATTGAACTTCCACGAGATCATGAGCTGCATTCCGGAAGGCTTTAAGGCCATGGTTCCCGCAATCCTGATCCTGACTTTTGCATGGACTTTGAAAGCGATGACAGACAGCCTCGGAGCGGCAGAATTTGTGGAAGGTGTTATGAAAAATGCTGCCGGCGGACTGATGAGCATGCTCCCCGCAATCATTTTCCTGGTTGGCTGTTTCCTGGCATTTGCTACCGGAACTTCCTGGGGCACCTTCGGCATCCTGATTCCGATTGTTGTTGCTGTTTTTGAAAATACCAACCCAACCCTGATGATCATTTCCATCTCCGCATGTATGGCCGGCGCTGTCTGCGGCGATCACTGTTCCCCGATTTCCGACACTACAATCATGGCCAGTGCCGGCGCCCAGTGCGATCATGTGAATCATGTTTCCACGCAGCTGCCTTACGCGCTTGTATGCGCTGCGGTTTCCTTTGTCACTTATATCATCGCAGGGTTTGTCCAGAACGCCATTATCTGTCTTGCGATCGGTCTTATGTTGATGCTGGCAGCACTTCTTCTCATCAGGAAGATACCGCCAAAAGAATGACATTGTAAAAAAGACACACCCATTAGTAAAGCGCCCCGAAACTCTTTCACATCGTTTCGGGGCGCTTTCAAATTTTACCGTCAAAAGCAGATGTCCGCAGCTATTTTACTGCCGGGCCTTCAGCGACTCTTTTACTTCCTGCAAAATGGTTTCTCCTCCTGCAGATTTCCATTCTTCCACAAAGGTATCGAAATAATCCAGCTCTTTTTCACCGGAAATCATTTCCAGATATGCTCTCTTTTCCAGTTCCTGCAGCTTGGACCAGCTCTTCTCCATCGTCTTTGTTTCTCCGGAAAAAGCCGTGCTTACCACTTCCAGCCGAGACGCATCCATCAGGGCACAGGCCTTGATTCTGGAAACATAAGCCGCCCATTCTTCCTCATCTGCACTCTCCGGATGCTCCAGATATGCCTTGCATTTCACATAGTAAGAATGTTCCAGAATCTGCAGTTCCTCTTCCGCAACCGAACCATTCAATGCCGCATTCACCTGCTCGTAGCACTTGTAAAGCGCATCGCTGTAATCAATATTAATAGAAATGGGACGGGCTGTGGAATCCACATTTCTCTGGAAATAATCTTCAAGCGAAGGATTTTCCTTATCCTCATAGCGCATTTTATCAAACATCACGCTGGCCATTTTAAAGACAATTTCCGGATGTTCAAAGTCCTTTCGCACCACCACATATTTGTAACTGGGTTTCTGATCAAAAAAACGGGTTTTTCCATCTTCTGTGGTGGAAATCAGATAGGGTTCCCAGACAGCATCCGGATCGGCTGCTTTCGCGTCCATCAGCGGATTATTCGGTGCCCACCAGGGGCCGAAAAATGATCCGCATTTGCCTTCCACAATCAGTTCCGCTATATTGCTCATACTCCGCAGCATGAAGTTGGGATCCAGCACCCCCTCTTCATACAGTTCATGCAAATGGGCCAGCGCTTCTTTTGCCTGCGGCTCTATGGAGCCATATACCACTTCCCCGCTTTCATTGTAATACCACTGTTTGGGATAAGCCTGAAAATAGGAAAATAAAGGATCCAGCTGAAATTCATAATTATATCCGTTTTCACCGGTCAAATTGGAATGGGACACCAGCCCGACTGTATTGCCTTTTCCGTTTTCTCCCGGATCCTCCTCAATGAAAGCCCGAATAATGTTCTCCACATCTTCTATCGTCCCAGGCTCCTCTAATCCAAGCTTATCCAGCCAGTCTTTGCGCAGCCAGAAAAAATTCGGGCCGTCCACGAAATTAGGCTCCGGCAGCGCCATCAGTTTTCCGTCAATTATCGCAGAATCCACTGCAGACACATTATAGCTGTCATACATCACCTTAATGCCGTCACTGCTGCAGGTTTCAAAATACTCCGTCAGATCTGCGATCAGTCCCTTTTCCGCCAGCCGTATCAAGGTTTCCCTATCCTCTACCACCATGATATCCGGCAGCTGGCCTGACTGAATTGCCATTTCCACACTGGTGATATACTGATCTCCGTTTTCTTCAAAAATATTTTCATTCTGGATATTCAGCGCCTCTTTCAAATAGCGGGTATATACATTATCTTCATAAGTATCCCCCTCAGGCATATTCGAATTATTGGAACCATTCAGTTTTCCCAGCGTATAAGTCACAAGCTCCGGATATTTTCCGTATGGAGTGGCTGCCGCTTCCTGCCACGCCTGCTTCTCTGACTCTGATATTGCTGCGGTTTCCTCTGTCGGAATTTCCGATACACTCTGCTCTGTGCTGTACTGCCCGGGATCGGTCTGTTGTCCACAGCCACAAAGCAATCCCAGCACCAGAATGCTGCTGATCAATCTCTTTTCATGGGCATATCTCCCGCTTTTTACTCTTCGACTGCTGTATGGAGGCAGCTGTCACTGTTATTTTATCTCTTATTTAAAAATCGCAATGCTGCAGGAAGGCAGTTTCAATATATTTTTCTCCAGCACGACCTCCTCTTCTCCCACCGTCAGACTCTCTTTCAGCTCATATTCAGAAAGTCCGCAGGCTGCAAGGTCCACTTCCACAGTCTCTTCTGCGTTGCTGGAAATCACCACACATTTTTCACCGTTCCAGTCATGAAGCATCGCTGCTGCCCCAACAGGAAATTCCCCTTCCACCAAAGAAATTTCCCCCCGGGCGATTTCCGGATGGCTGTTTCTTATATACAGAGCCTTTCTATAATATTGTAAAATGGAAGAAGGATCCTGCATCTGTTCTTCCCAGGATGCAAATTTCTGTTCTACCTCGTCCGCATCCGCCGGAGGATTTGTCATTCCTTCCGCATTTATTGCAGACCAGTACATCGGAAGGCGCTTGTTCTCATCCTTGGTTCCGCTGCTCTTCATGCCGATTTCTTCTCCGTAATAAACAAAAGGAGAACCGGGCATCATCATCAGAAGTCCCGCCGCATATTTCATATCGGCCTCATCATTGACACAGTGTGCGGAAATTCTTGTGGTATCGTGATTGCTGATAAAAGGTGCGTCCACATAATCCGGCTTAGCCTGCAGATCTGCAGCTCTCTGTCGGATCATCCACTCAAAAAACTCTTTTACTTCCACTCTGCCCCGGGCAGTTTTGATCACCGCACCATCCTGTGTTGCCGCCGGAAAATTGAACAGTGAATCAATGCCGCTGGTATAGTATTCCTGAATTGCAGCCTGACCTTCCCACACTTCTGCCACCAGATATGCGTCCGGATTAACCGATTTTACATATTGGGTAAACCAGGAAAGAACATCCACATTTTTCTGTGCATATCCTGTGAAATATTCCTTGGCAGCATCCAGGCGGAATCCATCGGTTCCCATATCCAGCCAGAACTTTGCAATCTCTTCAAATTCTTTTCTGACAGCTTCATTTTCCAGTGCCAGATCCGGCATGCCGCTCCAGAAAACACCTTCGTAATAGTAATCGGAATTTCCCGCCTTATACCAGTTGACTCCCTGCTCGCCATCTTTTACAAAATGATAATATCCTACATAAGGACATTCTGTCAGATCCGGCTCTTTTCCATCCTCAAGCCCTTCCAGATAGCTGACAGCCTCCGTAAACCAGGGATGCTCACTGGAGGTATGGTTAAATACCATATCGATAATCAGCCGGATTCCTCTTTCATGGCAGGCATCCAGAAGAGCCTGATAATCTTCCAGCGTGCCCAAAGTCGGATGAATATCATAATAATCTGTCACATCGTATTTATGATAAGAGGGGGAGGGCATAATCGGGGTCAGCCAGATTCCGTTAAATCCCATTTCCTCAATATAATCAAGCTTTTGTATGATTCCCTGCAGATCCCCGTTTCCGTCTTCGTCACTGTCATAATAGGAGCCCGGGAAAATCTGATAATAATTGCGGTACGCATCGTCAATCAATTCAACATCTTCGTAGGTTATCACGCTTTCCACATTCTGTGCAGTGACAGCTGCTTCCTTTTCAGCCGCCTCTGCATCGGCGGCTGCTGGCGTTTCTCCTGCCTGTGTATCTTCAATTGACGTTTTCCCTTCCGATACACTTACAGTGCTTTCCTGCACATCCGTTTTCTGTGCACTTTCCTTTTGGCTGCATCCGCTTAAAATACCGGCAAGCAGCGCCATTACCAAAATCAGACTGCTCCATCTTTTTTTCATAATAAATTCTCCACATTTATCGCGGGTTCCTATCTTTGGTCCGCACAAAATAATTCCATCTTCCACTCTCATAAACGCGAAAAGGAGAGGAAACCCATTTCGGGCCTCCTCTCTTTTGTTCGGCACTTCCAGATATCAATGGCCAACGGCATAGCCGACACGTCCCTATGGATACCTGAAATATGCCAATAACACATCAGCCTTTTACCGCACCAGACAGTCCGTCTGCATAGAATCTCTGCAGATATAAGAACAGAATTGAAATCGGGATGGAAACACATACAGCACCGGCTGCGAAAGGTGCATACCAGTTCATGATGTTTTCCTTGTTCAGCATGGTGTACAGACCGATCGCAACTGTGTAGTAACGGGGATCTGCACCGGCAATAACTTTTGCAAATACGAAATCCAGCCAGGGCGCCATAAATGCCTGCAGGATTGTATACACTACGATGGGCTTGGACAGAGGCATAATGATCTTGGAGAATGTATCCCACTTTGTCGCGCCATCAATTGTTGCCGCTTCATCCAGAGCCTTCGGAATAGTGTCGAAAAATCCCTTGGAAATGAAGAAGTTCAAGCCTGCACCGCCGGAGTAAACCATGATCAATGCCAGATAAATCATGGGACCTTCTGTCAGGCCAAAGCCTTTCAGAATGTAGTAAATTGCGATCATGGACATGAAACCGGGGAACATACCCAGAATCATTGCCACGTTCATGTAAGGCTTACGGATCTTAAAACGCAGTCTGGACAGACAGTATGACACTGCCAGTACAAAGAATGTGGTCAGGACACAGGAGCAGATTGCCACAAACAGAGTGTTCATGAACCATCTGGGGAAATTGAAAATTGCTGTATCCGTAAACAGTTTCACATAGTTGTTCAATGTAAACTTTTCAGGCCAGAAAGAGGTAATATACTGTCCCTTCTGTTCTCTGAAGGAAAGAAGCACCACCCAGAAAATCGGGAAAATCCAGATCAGGGAAAGAACTGTCAGGAACACATGCACAAGCACATTTGTAACTCTTCTTTTCGCACTTGCGGAATGCTGTTTTGTTGTATTCATGAGAATCCCTCCTCGTCCTTATAAGATCCCGTATTGCGGTAGGTTAACAATGACAGCGTAGCCATCAGGATAAAGGTCAGAATACCGATAACGGCACCCAGGTTGTAATCCTTATTATCGATGGTCAGCTTATACAGCCATGTAACCAGCAGGTCTGTCTTTCCTGCGGTACCTCTGTAATACTCATCCGTCGCAGGCGCGCCGTTGGTGAGCAGGAAAATAACGTTGAAGTTATTAATATTCTGTGTAAAAGTAACAATCAGCTGGGGAGTCATAACGAACATCATATAAGGCATTGTGATTTTAAAGAAAGTCACGAATGCATTAGCACCGTCCACCTTAGCTGCCTCATACAGCTCTGCAGGGATATTTTTCAAAATACCGGTTACAGAAATCAGTGTATACGGAATACCAACCCAGAGGTTGATGATAATTACTGTCACTCTCGCCCATGTAGCATTAGACAGGAAAGGGAAAGGTCCTGCATTGAACAGTTCCTTAGCCATCAGGTTGAATACGCCATGCTCCTGCAGCATGGTGTTCATAACAAGCAAAGATACGAACTGAGGTACGGCAATAGTCAATGTGAAAAGGAAACGCCACATACTTTTGCACTTTGTACCGTCACGGTTAATGATCAGCGCAAGAATGATACCGAAAATATAGTTCAGGAAGGTTGCAAAAAATGCCCAGATCAGAGTCCAGCCCAATACCTTCCAGAAGGTGATACCAAGCGTGCCGCCGGCATTCAATACTCTTCCGAAGTTTTCCAGACCAACCCAGTCAAACAGTTTGCCGGGAGGAAGATGGTCTCTGTCATAGTTGGTAAATGCCATCAGAATCATGAAGATAAGAGGCATAACCGTAAACATCACAATACCAAGAAGCGGGAATGACATCAGAAGATGATGCATTCTTCTGTCCTTGAGTTCTTTCAGAATCTGTCCAAATGTAATTGGCGTGTTTCCTTTAGATACTGCAAGCTGTCCGATATAAGAAGAACGAATTGCAGCTCTCCAAAGCAAAATAAATCCTATTGTAACGAAAATAGTAACTACACCATATAACAGGCACAGCTGAGAGTTGTCACCTGTTGTGTATTCATAAATCTGCTTTGCTTCATTAAATACTTTTGACTGTGTTTCGGTTCCCAGTGTCATGAAATCATGAAGTGCACCCACCCCGTAGAAAACCATGAAACAGATGTAACCGATTTCTGCTGCCAGGAACAAAAGGCCCTGAATAATCTGCTTTCTGGCAAAATTTCCGGCGCCCATGATCAGACAAGTCAGCTTTGTGAAAATATCACCTTTTTGAATCGCTTCGGTAACAGGAATAACTTCCGGGAACTCTGCAATTCTCTGCTTTCTTTTTAAACCTGCCATCGTCTTTATCCTTTCCCTCTCTTTTATGCGGATAAACATGTTTTCTTAAACGGCAGAAAGGATTTTTCCCTGCCGCTTAAGAAAAAGCTTCACTAGTTTCCTAGTGAAGCTTTTGCATTCAATTTCGCTTTCGCTTATTCAAGGCTGCCGCCAGCATTCACGTTGTTAACGAATGTATCAAGTTTTTCCTGAGCATTGTCATGAGTAACTTCGCCAGCTACAATCGCTTTACCGAATGCTTCAGCAGGAGACCACCAGCCGTTCATTTCGGAAACCAGAGGCTGTGCAACAGATGTATTGTTAACAGTATCTGTGATAGCGTTCAGCATAACATCGTCGATACCAGTGGAATCAAGCGGAACCACACCACGAACTTCGTAGCGGATCTTCTGGCACTCAGCGCTGCCAAGATATACAGCCAGAGCAACTGCTACATCCATGTCTTCACATGTAGGGTTAACACCGATAGCCTTGGAACCTGCGAAGGACTTCATTGTTCCCTGAAGGTCACCAGCGGTGAAGGAAGGAAGCTGTGCACAACCGAAGTTTTCGCCAAGAGCTTCTTCGATAGCACCACGATCCCAGGAACCTGTGAAGAATGCGCCAAGCTTGCCTTCTGTGAACAGAGAGATTGCCTTACCAGCTTCTTCGTTAGCCTGGTTTGTGAAGTTTTCGTTAGCTGCCAGATCTACAAGGTAGTTAGTAACTGCCAGACCCTTTTCATCGTTGAAGTCACAAGGCTGAGAACCATCTGTGCCGTCAGCACCGAACATTGTGCCGCCTACACCATAGTAGAATGCAGGAATATACCAGCTGTTGCCCAGAGGGAAGCAAACGTTGATAACGTCATCGCCAAGGTCTTTAGCCAGCATTGTATCCAGATCTTTTACTTCGTCTTCTGTGAACTTGCTTGTGTCATAGAACATGAACCAGCCGTTGTAAGCAAAAGGTACGCCGTATACGCCGCCCTGATATGTAACTGTGTTCATCATGGATTCAGAGTTAGCTGCCTTGATCGCATCCAGGTTTGTTCCGCCCAGCTCTGCGATAGCGCCGGATTCAACCAGGATAGGAAGCTGGTCGTTAGCGAACATGTAAACATCTGCTGCTGCATCAACGTCTTTGGTAACTTCGTCTTTTGCAACGTCTTCACCGCAAACGCCATATTCGAATGTGATGTTCCATTCAGGATGTGCTTCATTGAAAGTATCGCACATATAAGCCAGAATACCGTTGTCATAGCCATCAACTGCGCTCTGGTCTTCCTGAGGTCCCCATACCTTTAAGGTAACGTCTCTAACTTCTGCGGGAGCTTCGCTTTCTGCTGCTTCTGTCTCTGCAGCTTCTGTAGCAGCTTCTGTTACTGCTTCGCTTTCAGCGGGAGCTGCGGATTCTGCAGGAGCTTCTGTGCTGCCGCAACCGATCATGGATGCACACATAGCAGCGGTAAGTGCCAGTGCTGTCACTTTTTTCAGTTTCATAATAATTCCTCCTATTTATACACATTGCCGACTCGTCTTGCAGACAAGTCGCTCACGGTTATGCACATATTATATCCAACAGGAGGACAAATTGTATATATCAACAATTTTAGATTGATGTTAATTTTTTTAAAAGCTACAAGCCGGGCAAGTCTGAAAAAAGCTAAACCGGGCGGGGAGCTTGCTCACCGAACGATTTAGCTTTTTTCAGACTTATGCGGTGACAGCCGCTAAGCGAAAAAACGCTGCGCGTTTTTGAGCTTGCCCGGCGTTCGTGGTGAGAAGCCACACAAACCTTTCCACGCCCTTCGCCGCAGGCGCAGGCGCCACTCAGCCGCCTTCTCACCCCTCCCGGGTTCGCCGCGCCGGGAAGTGCAGCATCATCTTCGTGCCCACACCCACTCTGCTCTCCACGGTCACCGCATATTCTTCTCCGTAAAACAGCTGTATCCGCTCATTCACATTGCGCACGCCGTACCCCTTCGATTCCATGGTAAGAATACGCTGCGCTACCTCTTCTTCCATTCCGATTCCGTTATCTTCTACAGAAAACCAGACGCAGTCGTTCTCCATCCAGCCATTGATCACAATGCGTCCGCGCCCGTCCGTCTTCTGCTCAATTCCATGCATGATCGCATTTTCAACCAGCGGCTGCAAAATCAGGTTCAGAGATTCGTAATCCCTTATCTCCGGATCCACATTCACTTCATAGTCAAAATCATGATCGTGCATCATTCCCTGAATTTCCAGATACGCCTGCGTGTTTTTCAGTTCATCCTCCACCCGCAGCGTATTCTTTCCTTTATTTAATGCAGTCCGATAGAAAGTTGACATGGCCAGCGTCATTTTACTGATGTCCTCTTCCCCGGCAGTCAGCGCTTTCCAGTTGATCAAAGAGAGCGTATTATATAAAAAGTGAGGATTAATCTGTGCCTGCAGCGCTTTCATTTCGGATTCCTTCTGCGTGATTTTACTCACATACACTTCATTGATCAGCGTTCGGATCTGACGTAGCATCTTCCCGAATCCCCGGTAAAGCAGCCCGATTTCATCCTTATCGTTATCTCCGCTGATTACCTCAACCTCCAGATTTCCTTCCTCAACTTCAAGCATCCTCGCAGTCAGTCCCTCAATCCTTTTACTGATCAGACTGGAAATTGCAGAATAAGCAAGCAGCGTTCCGCCGATACAAAGAAGCACCGTCAATATGACCATTTTCTGAATGGGACGCATTGCCTTCCCGGCAATGCTTTTCGGCTGGTAAAGCCATACCGTCCATCCTCGTTTGGAGGACTGTTCCGAAATAATGGTATACTCCGAGGATGCAGCGCGCACCTTCTCTTCCACAAACTGTCCGTAATCCAAAGCATAATTGCTGTTTTCCTCTGAAAAACGGCTGGTGGAATAAATCACCTGTCCTGCCTTATCCGTAATGAAAACACCATATTCCGAAGTGAGTGTCTGTTCATAGG
Organism: Lachnospiraceae bacterium; assembly: GCA_017482485.1. Classification (GTDB taxonomy): domain Bacteria; phylum Bacillota; class Clostridia; order Lachnospirales; family Lachnospiraceae; genus Gallintestinimicrobium. The sequence goes on along the minus strand of JAFUMV010000058.1, from coordinate 11,500 downwards.
GTCCAAAAAGTTTGTCATAATTTACTTCTATATATAAAATGCAGGGGTTCCCTGTTCCGGTATCCACGGGCATGGTCCTGGCAGAAAACACCATCTCATTTTCGGTATCCACATACCAGCCGATTCCCTGGGTCAGCAGTACGGACTGGTACCAGCACTCTCCCGCGATTTCGGAAAGCGGAGCGATTGTGGTATCATGCTTGACCATTCCGTTATCCGTATAAATGGTTTCCCTCGTAATATCGGTATGAAAATATTTCAAAGACTGCAGCATCGGATCCACAACCTCCGTCAGCTGCACGTACTGTTCATAAGGGCTCTCATATTCCTGTTCCAGCGCTTTTACCAGATTCTGATTAAAAGCAATATAGTCAGAAAGATTATCATACACCTCCATGTTGCTGTCCATCGTTGCTACAGACTGATACAGATAGGACTGCAGATTGATCTGTTCCTTGTCCCCGATAATATCCCTCATCTGATAGAAACTGAAGGTGAACAGAACCAGTACAGGCAAAAAACAAAAGCAGGAATAAAATAAAATCAGCTTGTAGCGCAGCTTCAGCCCGTTAATCCAGCTCAGTATTTTCTTCATAGGATTCACCCTTATCCCTGTATTTCTGAGGGCTCACCCCGAAATATTCCCTGAAGCTCTGACAAAAATAAGAGACATTCGGATAGCCCACCTTCTCACTGATCTGTACAATCTTTTCGTATGTGTTTTCCAGCATGTCTCTGGCCTTTTCCATCCGGCACGCCTTGATGAACTTGCTTAAGTTCTGTCCTGTTTCCTTTTTAAAAATAGTGCTCAGATAGCTGGGCGCCAGATAAACCTGCTCTGCCAGCATCTCAATGCTCAGCTCTTCTCCGTAATGGGCATAAATATAGCGTTTGACGGTTTCCACTTCCCGATGTACACTGCCTGCATCCTTCTGCAAATTTTTTTCCAGAAGATCGATATTATCTTCGATGATCGTTCGAATACTGGACAGATCCGCTGTGCGATAAAGCCGGTCCATTTCCGCATTCAGCTCTTTATCCGTCTTTTCCGGAAGCGCTTCATAAAGAAGCTTCAGCAGACTGGACAGCATAAATTTGACATATACCTGAGAAAATCCTATGTTTTTGCTGTAATTATGGAACAGTCTGTCACAGTGTTCTCTCAGACTCAAAATATCTTTTGCGCGGATATCCTGCTTCATCTGCCGAATCAGCGTATCATCATCGAGACGCACATCCTCCGCATTTTCCGCTTCGTTCTCAGCCATATACACATTGCTTTCCAGATCGTAAAAACGGTTTTCCATCAAAAACTCAAGTTCCTGGTATCTTGATGCCAGATGATTTCTTTCATGAATTCCGGAAGAAACCGCCACATAACATTTTAATCCGTTTTCACAGTTTTGCTGAATTGCACTGCAGATTTTGCGTGCGATTTCTTTCCAGTTTTGATACTGCTGTGTAAAAAACAAAATACTCTGCTGGGGGCTTAAATTCAGATAATCAAATTCAACGCCCTGACTTTCCAGAATATCCAGCACATCCGCTTCCGCCCTTTTCCCGAAAAAATCACCATTCAGCTCTACCAGCATCATTCTCCGATAACCGTCCAGAAAATCCAGAGAATAATCCTGCTCTGTCATCTTTTTCAGTTCATTCAGATCCATACCGTTTAAAACAGCGTTCAGTACATATTCCTTAAAAAAGGTAATACTTCTTTCCTTCTGCTTCTGTTCTGCCCGGCGTCCTTCCAGAGACTTTAAAATCTTCTCCATGGATTCTTTAAACTCTGTCGGATTCACCGGCTTTAATATGTATTCTGCCACGCCATAGCGCATCGCCTGACGGGCATATTCAAATTCTCCATAACCGGAAAAAACAATTTTCTTCATCTGCGGAAACTGTTTTGAAACATGTCCCAAAAGTTCCAGCCCGTTCATGAAAGGCATTTTTACATCCGTCATCAGAATATCCACTTCGTGAGTCTGCAGCCATTCCAGCGCATCCCTGCCATTGACGGCTTCTTCCACCTCAAAAGGTTCTTTCATCTGCCCAAGCAGGAAACGGATTCCCTGCCTTTCAATCTTTTCGTCATCCACTATCAAAACACGATACATGCTCTGCTCTCTCCTCCTCATCCTACCGCCGGCAGGATCCTCCCTCAAACAATCGCTTTATTCCGATTTGCAAATTTTCTGTAATTCTTTCAGTATTTCATTCCAGTCTGCGCCTTCCATCCAATAATTCTGTGTCCCTTTTTCATCCGCCCTGGGACTTAAGTTGGAATGAATATACATGGTATCAATGCCCATGTTTGCTGCCCCTTTGATATCATTGGTCATATCATTGCCGATCATCAGACACTCCGTTGTCTTCAGCCCCCGCCCGTCGATCAGCGCTTCAAAAAAACGCCTGTCCGGCTTACGGCACCCATAATCCGATGAAATATAGATTCCGTCAAAGCACGCCTCCAGATCCAGCGCCCGCAGCTCGTACGCGGTAAATGCCCTCTGGGCATTGGTTAAAAGCCAGAGCCTGTGTCCGTCTTTTTTCAACGCTTTCAGAGCTTCCTTCACGCCCGGATAAAGCTTTAAATATTCCATTGAAAGGATCCGAAATACCTGCGCCGCATGGAGTGCCAGCTCATCCCGATCTTCATAAATTCCTTTTTTTTCGAATAGAGCTTTGAAAATCTCTTCAAACTGCAGTTCCGGAAAACATTCATAGGCCTGACCGGCATGCACATTCAGTTCAGCCGTGATCTCCCGAAACGTCTTACGAAGTTCTTCTCCCGTATAATGAGCACCATAGAATCCATAAAAAATGGCCAGTTTTTCCCAAACTTCCGGCAAAGTCGAATCTGTATGAATGTCAACCAGTGTACCATATAAATCAAAAATCAGATCTCTGTATTTCATTATTCCTCACACTCTGCAGCGATTCTTTCACTGCTGCGGCTCCTTATTCCCTGTTCCAAACTGCTGACAGAGTATATTAAGTTTATTGTATCACCTGTGAACTTTCCGTACAACTCCAAATTTGCGGGACTTCAGCATTTTCTCCACGCCGGCGTTACTGTTCACTCTCAATATCAGCAAACAGCAGCAGACAGGCTGCTGCTGTATATCATTTTCTCGCCTCCGGCAGTCTGGTTCTGAAAATCTGATGAATGAGCTGCTTTCCATTGAACGGAATCAACGGATACAGATAACTCTGGCTACTGATCGTTCTATTGGACGCAATGCTGATAATCAGAATGAGCACCCCTGCAACATAGCCCCATACACCAAAAATCGCCGTCAGAATCAGGTTGATGATGCGCATGAATTTCAGCGCGTATCCCATTTCCAGACTGTTTTGCGTGTAGTTTGCCACGGCAACAAATGCCATATAAAGCATCACCTCTGAGTTAAACCAGCCGCTTTTTACAGAAAATTCTCCCAGCACAAGCGCCGCCATCACAGAAAGAGGCGTGCTCAGCATATTCGGCGTGTTCACCGCCGCCAGCTTCAAGCCGTCCACCGCCAGCTCCAGAATCAGAAGCTGCCAGATCAGGGGCACATTCACCGTGTCCTGCACCCGGATAAACTCAAATCCTTTCGGAATCCACTGAGGATACTGCATCAAAAGCAAATAGGTAGGCGTCACAAAATAAGTCATCAGCGCAATGATCATGCGGGACAACCTCAAATAGGTGCCGGTGATGGGCGGAAAATAATAATCGTCCGCCTCTTCAACCACATCAAAAAAAGAGGTTGGTGTGATCATCACAGATGGTGAATTGTCCACCAGAATGACAATATTTCCCTCCAGCACCTGCGCTGCCGCCGTATCCGGACGCTCCGTGTATTTAAACTTCGGAAAGGGGTTGTACCAGCGGCGCTGATACAAACATTCGGCCAGGCTCTCCTGGTTTAATGTCAGCGCGTCCACCTTCAGGCTCAATATACGATCTTTGATTTTCTGTAAAAATGCATGGTCCACCCGCTCTTCCATGTAACACAGCACAATATCGGTCTGGGACGATGTTCCTGCCTTCATCATCTCCATCCGAAGCTGAGGGCTTCGGATTCTGCGCCGGATCAGAGCTGTATTGAAAACAATCGTCTCCACAAAGCCATCCTTTGAGCCGCGCATCACCTTATCTTTTTCCGGCTCTGACACGCTTCTCGCCGGATAGGTTCTGGCATCGATCAGAATGCACCGGTCAAAACCATCAATAAACAGAGCCACCACTCCGGACATCACCGAATACAGAATGTCTGCCCACTGATCCTTTAAATCCACCTCTCCATATGGCACCAGCTGTTTGCTCACACCATAGACATCAGAAGGTATCTCCTCTGCTTTCAGCTCCATAAAATGCTGCATCAGCTTCTGCATGATCTCGTCCTTACATAGCCCGTCAATCATATAAAAGCAGCCCCTCTTTTTACCGATCTCCACCACCCGGTAAAGCACATCAAAATTGGTGCCAATGCCCAGCTGCTGTTTCATATAATCCATGCTTTCCGACAGACTGCTGCTCATTTTTTCCATGAAAAAAACTCCCTTCGGATTTCCCGTCAGGCTTTCCGGCGCCATGGCAATGGCCCGGAAAACATGACGTTTTTTTCAGTGTGTCCGAAACAGGAGTTTCTTATACGAACTATGAAATTGTTCTCAAACTGCAGCAGCTTACGCCGTTGTCCGTTCAAACTGCGCGTTATACAGCTGTGCGTAAAATCCTCCCTGCGCCAGCAGCTGCTGATGATTGCCCTGCTCCACGATATCGCCATCCTTCATGACCAGGATCAGATCCGCATCCTTAATCGTGGACAGGCGATGGGCGATGACAAAGCTGGTTCTGCCCTTCATCAGATTGTTCATGGCCTTCTGAATCTGAATTTCTGTGCGGGTGTCCACAGAAGAAGTGGCCTCATCCAGAATCAGAATCGGGTTATCCGCCAGAATTGCTCTTGCGATGGTCAAAAGCTGTTTCTGTCCCTGGGATACGTTGGTGGCGTCTTCATTTAATTCCATCTGATAACCGCCGGGCAGCGTGCGGATAAAGCGGTCCGCATGAGCCGCCTTCGCTGCTGCGATGACTTCCTCATCAGTGGCATCCAGCCTGCCGTAGCGGATGTTTTCCATGATCGTGCCCTTAAACAGCCAGGTGTCCTGCAGCACCATGCCGAACATTTCCCGCAGCTCGCTTCTGTTGAAGTCCCTGACATTGTGGCCGTCCACATTAATGGAGCCGCTGTTCACATCATAAAAGCGCATCAAAAGCTTCACCATAGTTGTTTTTCCCGCGCCCGTTGGGCCAACAATCGCCACCATCTGTCCCGGTTTTACACTGCAGTTGAAATCATGAATGACGATCTTATCCGGATTATAGCCAAACTGCACATGGGAAAAGTCCACGCTGCCCTTCATATCCACAAGCTTCACCGCATTTTCTGCGAACTGGTCTTCCTCTTGCTCATTTAAAAATTCAAATACGCGCTCCGCTGCTGCCAAGGTGGACTGCAGCATGTTGGATACCTGCGCGATCTGGGTAATGGGCTGGGTGAAGTTTTTTACATACTGAATAAAAGCCTGAATATCCCCTACCTCGATGGTGCCTTTCACCGCTAAAACACTGCCCAGCACTGCCACAGCCACATAGCCCAGATTTCCCACAAAATTCATGATGGGCTGCATGAGACCGGAAATGAACTGAGATTTCCAGGCAGATTCATATAGCAGATCATTCGTCTGGGCAAATTTCGCGCCTGCCGCTTCTTCTCTGTTAAAGGCCTTTACAATATTATGCCCGGAATAGGTTTCCTCCACCTGACCATTGATGTCACCCAGATAGGTCTGCTGTGCCACGAAATATCTCTGAGATTTCTTGACCACCAGACCGATCAGCGTTCCCGAAATCGGCAAAATCACCAATGCAATCAGCGTCATCAGCGGACTGATGGAAAGCATCATAATGAGCACACCCACCATGGTGGTGACTGATGTGATCAGCTGCGTGATGCTCTGATTCAGGCTTTGCCCCAGCGTATCCACATCATTTGTGATCCTGGACAGCACCTCCCCCACTGTTCTGGACTCAAAGTATTTCATGGGCATCCGATTGATTTTTTCCGAGAGCTCTTTTCTCATGCGATAGCACATTTTCTGGGAGATTCCCGTCATGATAAAGCCCTGCAAAAAATTCAAAACCGCACTGAGCACATAAATTCCCAGCAAAAGCAGCAGAATACGTCCGATTTTTTCAAAATCAATCCCGCCCGTACCTCCGATTTTTGCCACCAGCCCATTGAACAGCTCGGTGGTCACCCTGCTTAAAACTTTTGGTCCGATGATGTTGAAAATGGTGCTGCCCACCGCAAAAATGATCACTGCAAGCAATGCAAATTTATAGTTTTCCAGGTAGGCCATCATTTTTCCGGCCGTGCCCTTTAAATCTTTTACTTTTGATTTTTCTCCCATGAGACGGGGTTTCATATTGCAGCGCCTCCTTTCAGCTCACTCTCAGACAGCTGGGAACGGGCGATTTCCTGATATTCAGGACATGTCAAAAGCAGTTCTTCATGGGTACCGATCCCTGCAATTCTTCCCTCGTCCAGTACCAGAATCTGATCTGCATGCAAAATGGTACTGATTCGCTGCGCAACGATAATCACCGTTGCATCAGCGGATTTCTCATTCAATGCCTTTCTGAGTGCAGCATCGGTTTTATAATCCAACGCGGAAAAACTGTCATCAAACAGGTAGATTTTCGGTTTTTTGGCAATTGCCCGTGCGATGGCCAGCCGCTGCTTCTGCCCGCCGGAAACATTGCTGCCGCCCTGCGCCACTTCACTTTCATACCGTTTGGACTTTTCTTCGATAAAATCGGCTGCCTGAGCAACATTTGCGGCATCTTTCATCTGTGCGTCACTTATCTTATCTTCCCCTGCCAGCTTGATATTGGAAGCAATGGTGCCGGAAAACAGGATCCCCTTCTGGGGCACCAGTCCGAGCACTTCCCGCAGCTTATGCTGTGAAAGCTTTCGAATATCAATTCCGTCCAGCGTGATTCTTCCCTGAGTCACATCATAAAACCGGGGAATCAGATTGATGATGGTGGATTTCCCGCAGCCGGTGCTGCCGATTATCGCTGTCGTTTCACCGGGTCTTGCTGTAAAGCTGATATGCTCCAACGCATCATCGTCCGCTCCCGGATACTTAAAGCTCACATCTTCAAATTTCAGTACACCCTTACATTCTTTGAGTGCCTCATCTTCCGTCTGCTCTGCATCACAAACAGCGGTTTTTGTATGCAGCACTTCCTCAATACGGTCTGCTGCCACACCGGCACGGGGCAGCATGACCGATACCATCGTCAGCATCAAAAAGGCCATCACAATCTGCATCGTGTATGTCATAAACGCCATCATATCACCCACCTGCAGGTTGCCGGCATCGATCCCTTTTGCACCAAACCACACGATCATCACCGTCACTGCATTCATCACCAACATCATGGAAGGCATCATGAAGTTCATGATGCGATTGGTAAACAGCTGGGTTTTCATCAGATCAGTATTGGCAGCATCAAACCGTTTTTCCTCATGTCTTTCCCGGCTGAAAGCACGGATGACTGAAACGCCTGTCAAAATCTCTCTGGATACCAGATTCACCCGGTCCACCAGAGACTGCATCTTTTTAAAGCCGGGCATCGCAATCTTTACCAAAGACAATACCAGCACCATAATGACCGCCACCGCTACGCCGATGATCCAGGCCATGCCTGTCCTGGTGCCCGTCACCTTCAAAATGCCGCCAATGCCGATAATAGGCGCATATACAATCATTCGAAGCAGCATGATGGACACCATCTGTACCTGCTGAATGTCATTGGTGCTTCTGGTAATCAGAGATGCCGTGGAAAAGTGATGCATCTCTCCACCGGAAAAAGTGAGCACCTTGTCAAATACCTGCTTTCGCAAATCCCGGCCGATTCCGGCACCTGCTTTTGACGCCAGGAAGCTGACAGCAATTGCACAAACCATCATCAGCAGCGTATAACCAAGCATCTTGGCCCCGGAAGTGAGCAGATACTTCATCTGAATGCGGTTCAGATCCTTTCCCATCGCCTCGTATTCTGTTTTGACAAAAGCAACCGCCTTTTGCGTCAGAATGGAACCGCTCATATCGCCCATGCTCTCCAGAATCGTTTCTCTCTGCGCGAGAATGGTCTCTTTATCAATTATCCCTGCATCAGCCAGCTGATTGAGATTTTGCGCATCGTCCATGTTAAATCCCTTTTCTGCGCTCATCTGCTTTAAACTTTCCAGCATCATCATGGGCATGCCAAATGCGCTGTCCAGTTCATCCAGAACCTCCGTTTTGTCGGTGGTTCTTTCATATATACCGTCAGCAGTCTGCACATAATACTGCGAAACCAGACTTTCCTCTTCTTCCGTCATCAGAAACGTCAGATTCTCCCAGGTCTCTTCCCGCAGCCACTCCGGCGCTGCATGAGCAATACCGCCCTGCTGGATTCCAACATCCACAATGTCTGAGGTATACTGGGGTAATGCCAGATCGCAATAGGCCTGCACCAAAAGCAGTGCAATGATGATCACAACCGACTTTTTGTACTTTTTCAAATAACCAAGCAGTTTCAGCATTTCATCCTTTCCTCCATTCCACATTTTTCGCACTGCGTCCTTTTTACCGTATGCAGTGTGTTCGTCAAATTGATCAAAATTTTAACACCACTTTTGTGCAGAATCAATTAACAAAGCATAAAGTTTTTCTGAAAAAAGCGCTGTAACCATTCAGCCACGCAATACTACTCCTGCCAGGTCCCCGGGAAAGGCAGTTAAATATGTTACTGTTCACTGACATTGGGAGTGAACAGTAACTTTTGACAGGATAACGGTTCAGCTGGCGGCGGCATCAGGGCATATGCAGATTTTTTCTTCTGAAATCCCCCAAAATTGCACGTTTGGTTGGGCTTTTTTGCCTTCTGGGGGTATATGCACCCTAATTTCTCTGAAGTACCCCATATTTACATATTTTCCGGGGTATTTCCAGGAAATTTGCTTCCATATACCCCCAGCCCTGGATTTTTTGAGCCTTTTTGCCTGAAATCGGGGTATTCTCAGTGGTTCTGATCATATATACCCCGGTCAAGTTTTTTATACATATGACTGGGATAGTTTCGACAATTTTGATCACAAATACCCTGACAGTGTCAGGCAGCAGAATGAAAGTTTGAACTGATACCGTAAAATACCTTCCGGCAGCATATGCCAGTCAGGAAAATGTCTCCCGCCGGCGTATGCCTTGACATCTGCACCCGGTTGTGCAAAAATCAGGATAGCATCTGTGTACAGATGACAACGTTAACTATTTTGTATGTTCCCATAAGGAGACTTTCCATGTCAGACACCACAGAAAAAACAGCTATTCTCCGCTCTCAAAAGCAGCGGGATTTCCTACTCGATCTGCTCTATGACATCGTCGGCAGCATTCTCTTTTCCATCGGCATTTACAGTTTTGCCAAAAACGCTGACTTCGCGCCCGGAGGCATTTCCGGCCTCTCCCTGATCATCCATCATCTGTGGGGCCTGCCGATCGGAACCGTTTCCCTTTGTTTAAACCTTCCCCTCATCCTGCTCAGTTACCGGGTTGTAGGCAGACGTTTTATGACAAAATCCATCCGCAGCATCCTGATTTCCACCTTTTTTCTGGATGTGATCTTTCCCCACACGCCGTCCTATTCGGGCAGTCAACTGTTAGCGTCCCTGTTTTCCGGCGTCTTCTTCGGAGCGGGACTGGCCATGTTTTATGTGCGCGGTTCTTCCACCGGCGGCACGGACTTTCTGACCATGACCATTAAAAAGTTAAAACCGCACCTCTCCATCGGCTTGGTCACCATGAGCATTGATCTGGTGATTATTCTGCTCGGATGGCCGGTGTTCGGCAACGTGGATTCCGTGCTTTACGGACTGATCGCCACCTTTGTCACCTCCGCTGTCATCGATAAAATCATGTACGGTGTGGACTCCGGCAAGCTGGCCATCATCATCACCACCCGCTCTGCTGATGTGGCCGCAGGCATTTCAGATGCCTGCGAGAGAGGTTCCACCGCCATCCGTGCAAAGGGAACTTACACCGGGCTGGATCGTGAGGTGCTTTTATGTGCCTGCTCCAAAGCAGAAGCCTATAAAGTGCGCAATGCCGCTCAGGAAGCTGATCCGGATGCTTTTGTCATGATTACGGAAACCAGCGAAGTGTTCGGCGAAGGTTTTATTGATCCGAGAGATAATGTAAAGATTGGCTAGAAAGGAGACCTCCGAATGAAATATCCCCGCTTTTTACCCTCAAAAGGAACCATTGGCTTTGTTGCTCCGTCCTTTGGCTGCAACATCGAGCCTTATCGCAGCGCCTTTGAAAACGCGCAGTACACTTTTATGAAGAAAGGGTATCAGCTGGACCTTGGCCCCAACTGCTATGCCGGGGAAGGCATCGGTATCAGCAATACTCCCCAAAACTGTGCCGCCGAACTGATGGAATATTATCAGAAAAAAGAGAATGATATTCTGATTTCCTGCGGCGGCGGTGAGCTCATGTGCGAAATACTGGAATATATGGATTTTGAAAAGCTCTCTTGCGCTTCCCCCAAATGGTACATGGGCTATTCAGACAACACCAACATGACTTATCTGCTGGCAACGCTCTGCGATACTGCTGCCGTTTACGGCCCCAATGCGCCCGCATTCGGCATGGAACCCTGGCATAAATCTCTGAAAGACGCGTTTGATCTTCTCACAGGCAAAAAGCAGTGGGTGCAGGGCTATCCCCGCTGGGAAAAGGAAAGCTTAAAGGACGCAGAAAATCCTCTGCTGCCATACAATGTCACCGAAAAACGTATCCTGAAGAAATTTCCCGATGAAGATACAAAATTTTGTGGCCGACTGCTGGGCGGCTGCATGGACTGCCTGGTGAATCTTCTGGGAACGCGTTTTGACAAAACACATGCGTTTATCGAAAAATATAAAGAAGACGGCATTGTCTGGTTTTTAGAATCCTGCGACTTAAATGTATTCGGCATCCGCCGGGCCATGTGGCAGATGGAACAGGCGGGCTGGTTTGAACATGCAAGCGGTTTTCTCATCGGCAGACCCTTATGCTTCGGTCAGGAGCTGATGGGACTTGACGCTTATCAGGCGGTGCTGGAAATTGCTTCCCGTCACAATGTTCCGGTCATTATGGATGTGGACCTTGGGCACATCGCACCCATGATGCCGATTATGGTGGGCAGCGTGGGACATGTAAGCGTGAGGGGGAATAATATCAGAATTGATATGGAAATGAAATAAGAGATTAATCGGATAGGGGGATGATTAGTCCCCCTTCCACACCACCCGGCATACCGTTCGGTACCAAGGCGGTTCAATAGTTTACACGTACTTTCAGATAGTGGGCTGACATGGATGGATATCCAAGTTTGTCCACTATTATCGTT
>JAFUMV010000003.1 GCA_017482485.1 Lachnospiraceae bacterium | reverse complement strand
TGTTGTCAGGATTCCCAGCTCAATGGCATTGAGTGCCAGTCTGGCATCACCGCCGGAAAGATCCGAGAGGAATTCTGCAGCATCCTCATCCAGACAGGCATTATAAGCTCCCATTCCCTTTTTTTCATCGTACACCGCTCTGTGAAGAAGTTCTTTTACGTCTTCTTTGGAAAGCGGTTTCAATTCAAAAATAACGGAACGGGAAATCAAAGCCCCATTCACCTCAAAATAGGGATTTTCCGTAGTTGCCCCGATCAGAATGATCGTTCCGTCCTCAACAAACGGAAGCAGATAATCCTGCTGCCCCTTATTGAAACGATGGATCTCATCGATGAACAGGATGGTCTTCTTCCCATACATTCCCTGCGTATCCCTGGCACGGGCAACCACCTCTTCCATATCCTTCTTCCCGGCAACCGTCGCATTGATCGAAGTGAATTCCGCACTGGTGGTATTTGCGATCACGCGTGCCAGTGTGGTCTTACCGGTTCCGGGCGGTCCGTAAAAAATGATGGAACTCAGCTTGTCCGCTTTGATTTCCCTGTACAGCAATTTATCCTTACCTATGATATGTTGCTTTCCGACAACCTCGTCCAATGTTGTGGGACGAAGTCTGGCAGCAAGCGGAGACTCTTTTTCCTTATTGGTTTCTCTCATATATTCAAATAAATCCATAGTTCCCCTTTTCTGCTGCAGGCCGGTTTTTACCCCCTGCACGTTCTTCAAATCTGCTGTCTTTTGCAGCCTGTCCATGAAAAATCAATTCCCTGTCATTACATCATAGTATAAGAGACCTGAAAATGCAAATACTAAACATCAGTCACCTTTCATCAATAAAAAAGGAGAAATCATATGAAAGATAAAGATTACAACATTCCTGAAAACATGGATTATACCACAACCGCATCTTTCACTGACTGTACAGGACTGATCCCCACAGGATCTGTAAAAGAAGAAATGCTGGATGCGTATCGGGAATTATACCCTTTCGGCGCTCCGGAACCCCCTGCCTCCAACAAAGATTAATCAAACAAAATTTCTTCAACCGTCACAAACGTATATCCTTCTGCCAGAAGCTCATCCACTATCTTTAAAGCAGCCGTTACACTGGTATCATAATAATCATGCATCAGAATGATATCATTCTCCTGTACTTTATCCACTACTTTCTCAGTGATACAGGAGACATTGGTTGAGCACCAGTCCAGAGGATCCACATCCCACATGACCGGAAACATATTCAATTCCCCTTCCAAAGCCTTATCCCAGCTTCCGTAAGGCGGGCGGACATATTGGATTTCCTCTCCGGTTATCCTTTCCAGAACTTCATTTGTCTGAATCAACTGCTGTTTAAATTCTTCCCGGTTCCCGGCTGTCAGCTGCAGATGACTGTAGGTATGATTTCCGATCAGATGCCCCTCCTCATTCATCTGCCGGATCACATCGGGATGCAGCTCGGCATGTTCTCCTGTCACAAAAAACGTGGCTTTTACGCCTCGTTCTGCCAGCCCCTCCAGAAGCTGCTGCGTATAAAACGGATGCGGACCGTCGTCAAAAGTCAGAGCGATCTTACCGGCATTTTTTGAATTCCCGGCTTTTGTCTCTTTTTGACCGGCATCAGCCACTTCCCTGCTCACAGATTCCTGATACATTTTTTCTGACCAGATCCCGCCCGGCTGAAATTTCCCGGTCTTTAACGCAAAAAACAGCACCGTGATAAGAAGTCCTATCGTAAGTAATACAATATTCCTGTCTTTTCTCCACATGATGCTGCTCCGCTTATTTTCTTTTATTCACTATATGCAATTGTTCTGTTGTTTCATTCGTCTCAGACAAACTGATTTTTCTCCGCATCATAAACATAATTGATGCCCTTGAGTTTTTCCACGATTCCTTCCCTGTCCGCATCCAGATCATCGCACAGAGCATCCAGACTGGAGTAGAAATCCCTCAGTTTCAGATTCACAAAACTTAACAGCATAACCGGATCATTAGGCAGCATATCAACACCTCCGTTTTTAATGAACATATGGATGACTCATGGAGCATGGCATCCGCTGTTTTCTATATTTTATAACCTGTTAAGATGACGTGCAAGTTTATTTATTCTTAATATTTTCTTGACTTTCCGATCAGGTCAATGTTATGCTAAACTCAAGTTAAAAGGGAGTAGTATTTATGTGCAATCAACATTCCCTGACCGCTTGTAAAATGTGGCCATGGTTGTACACTTTCCGTATGTTGTTTTCATAAGGAAAGAACGAGACTTTTGGCATCCGCCGAAAGTTTTTTTTATGTAAAAAGGTACGGTATCCGTTGTTTGTGCACAAAGACCAAATTCCCGAAACAAACTCCAAAGAAAAGAAAGGAACAAAAAGTATGGAATTTATCTACGAAGGATTACTCTCCATCACTCCCCAGCAGCTCGTAATGTATGTTGTTGGTGCCGTGCTCATCTACCTTGCGATCAAAAAGGAATATGAGCCTTCTCTGCTCCTGCCCATGGGCTTTGGTGCAATCCTGGTCAACCTTCCTTCCTCCGGTGTTATCAATCAGACAATGGCAGGTATCGGTGAGGTTAACGGTATTATCGAATGGTT
>JAFUMV010000057.1 GCA_017482485.1 Lachnospiraceae bacterium | reverse complement strand
GAAACCGGACAAAATCAACTCTAGCTAATTTTAACCGTTCATTACTGTTTTAAGGTTTTTGTTCTCTGAAATTCAAACCAGGAAACCTTGTTCCTGTTTTTTAGAATTTTCAGGGTTGCATTACTGTTTATTTGTCAAGGTGCTGCGATTTTTCATCGCTGTTTTGTTTTGGCTCAGTTCTCTTTGTTTTAACCGCCACAACGCTCATTATTTTATCATATTCGCTTCGGCTTGTCAAGCATTTTTTTGATTTCTTTTTTTAGAAATCTGTTGCTCATTGTGAGCCGCAACATTCGATATTATATCAGAACTTTTTGCTTCTGTCAAGCATCTTTTTAACTTCCTTTTGGAAGCTGCTGTCGTTTTTCGCGGCAACGAATGTTATCCTACCAGCTTTCTTACTTTTTGTCAACAGGATTTTTGTTCTTTTATCAATACAAAAAATATTTCCGATAATAATTCAGCCGTTCATTCAGCTGGTTTACTCTACCGGGGTATACACGATCGAAATTTCCTAAAATACCCTGATTTTTTGTAAAAACCTTTAAAAGTACAGCTACATCAGCGGAGAAAGCAACCGTAAAATACACTGTCCAATCCGAAGCACTGTGGAACGACCGCTGCGATACTGCTCCGTCACATCTGCGCAAAGCGCAAATGTGTTTTCAAAATCCTTCTTTATATCATGTACCGCCTGACAGTCATACAAAAGTACACCATTTTCAAAATGTAGATACAAACTGCGGTAATCCAGATTTATAGTACCGTTTGTGCCGATCTGATCATCGCTGACACATTGTTTCGCATGTAAAAATCCCGGCGTATATTCATAGATTCTCACACCGTCCTTCACCAGTCCTGCATAATAGGAACGGGTGAGCTGATATACCAGCTTCTTATCCGGGATTCCCGGAGTAATGATCCTCACATCAACCCCTCTTTTGGCTGCCAGCACCAGCTCCCTTTTCATTTCATCGCTGATAATCAGGTAAGGTGTCATAAAGTAAACATAGTGCTTGGCATTTTTGATAATGTTCATATAAACATTCTCACCCATGGGCTCATCATCCAGCGGACTGTCGCCATAAGGCTGAATATATCCCTGTTCCTTTGCCTGATATGGAATATCGGGGAGAAATTGATCATAATCCGTATCCGTTTCCTTAATGGAATTCCACATTTCCAAAAAAAGCACGGTCAGACTTTTCACTGCATCCCCTTCCAGCCGGATTCCGGTATCTTTCCATTCTCCATAAGGATGTGTGATATTAAAATATTCGTTTGCCAGATTATAACCGCCGGTAAATCCTACTTTTCCGTCCACCACCGTAATTTTTCGGTGATCCCGATTATTCATAAATACATTCAGGACAGGGACAAGCGGGTTGAAAACACGGCACTGAATTCCCGCCTTCTCCATTCTTTTAATAAAATCAGTATTGATAAAGCCAATGCTGCCGATGTCATCATAAAACACCCTGACTTCAACGCCCTGCTTTGCTTTTTCAATCAGAATCTGTTTGATTCCGTCAAATGCCTCTTCATCTTCAATCGCATGGTATTCCATGAAGATGAATTTTTCCGCGCAGCGCAGCGCTTCTTTCTGGGCCTCAAGTCCTTTTGATGCGTTATCATAAAAAATAACATCTGTATTCTGATAGATCGGATATTTTCCGTAATTGAAAATGTAGCGTGCCTGATTCGCTACCGCCAGATTTTCTTCTGTCAGTCTGTCCATCACTTCCGGCTTCTGAATGAGCTTGCTGTCCAGCTTTTTGTCAATTTTCTCAAAATGCTTGCGCATCCAGGAATAAATACTGGGTCTGCCAAGCAAGGTATACAGACACAGACCCAAGACAGGAAATGCCATTATCAACATGATCCAGAGCATTTTAAAAGCTGAATTTTCATGATTGCCGTAGATCAGCAAAACCACAATCAGCGACAACGCACTCATCAACAAAGAAATTCCTGCAGAGTAATCATTTAATTTGATCACCAGCATGACGAACCATGCAATCTGTATCAATACAGAAAGAGCAACAAAGATCAATCTTCCAATACTGTTTTTTACCGCCGCTTTTTCTTCTGTACGCATTCCGATGCCTCCCAAAAAAATAGATGCAATTGCCAGTGTCCGGGCAATTACATCTATTTTATCATGTCATTGAAAAAAATACAAATCAATCCCAAATCCGGTATTTGACAGCCCGGTTCCAAACGCAGCGCATTCTGCAGCTTCCTTGGCATAACAGGAAATGAACCGTTCATCAGCCAGATACATTAATCGATAATAAAATACTGAAGCATTTCATATTTCAGCTTTGTGCCCTCCGCAATGGTGTCTGGCAACAGGGCTCTTGCCACCAGCTTCAGCTCCTCCTCAGGCATATCCACTCTGCGCAGCTTTGCATAATCCCCATCAATACTTTCCACAATGTATTCACAACTAAGCATATTTCTCCTCCGTTCCCGGTGCCTGATCAAAACGTGATGAAATCTAAACGCAGGCGCCAGTATGATTTCTTTTCATTGTAATAAAAAAGCGCTTAGTTGGCAAGTCATAGTTCCCCCCGGATGTCAGATCATCGCATTCCGCTCTTTTTCGCATATAATAAAGAAATGATTTTTTCAGAGGCATTTCATGTATCAGTTCACGCCCCGTACCACTTTTAATCAGATTCTGGAAAACAACAAGCCTGCCGCCACCGCATGGGTCACCGGAAATTCCGCGAATCCCCAGCTTTCCGGCCTGGTAAAATTTTTTGATACGCCCTATGGCGGCATCCTGGTGGAAGCGGAAATTTTCGGGCTTCCGGATGTTTCGGAGGTCGGTTCCAGCAACTTTTACGCCATGCACATCCATGAAAACGGAGATTGCTCCCAGAATTTTATACACACTGGCAACCATTATAACCCCACCGATCAGCTTCATCCCCAGCATGTCGGAGATATGCCGCCGCTTCTGGCCAATCAGGGATATGCCTGGCTGTCTTTTTATGATAAACGTTTTCAGTTAAAGGATGTCATCGGAAGATCGGTGATCATTCATGCACACCCGGATGATTTCATGACACAGCCTTCCGGAAACTCCGGCGATAAAATCGGCTGCGGTGTGATTCGAAAAGGGGAATAGCAGATACAAGCCATTCGCTGTCGCACACAAAAACGGTGCAGCCATAACAGCAAACTGCACCGTTTTTTTCTACAGAGTTTCCAGAATTTCTGCGCCTCTGCCTTTCAGCCACCTGACTAACCAGGCGTCTGCAACAGCAAAAATTATAATTACACATATCAAATATAATTCCGTTGAAAAATACCTTCCAGCCGCATAGTAGATTCCGCTCAGAATCATTAGAACCGCCCAGCTTCCAAACATGGCAAGCCCCATGCCAATTCCCTGTTTAACAGCAACCGTTTCATTTGCCCAGTCCAGATTCGGAAACTTCAGATTGAGGGCAAGTCCCATGGATGCAGTCAGCAAAATAAACAGCAATATCACACCTGTCACCAGCACGCCGGCGACTAATCCGGATTCCAGCACAGTCATCAGGCAAACTGCGGCGGGCACAGCAGGAATCACAGTGATGAGCAGATGAAGCATCAATTTTGCTTTTAACACATCCCAGGCCAAAACCGGCATGGACTGCACAATCCAGAGATTTTTTCCTTCCATTGAAACAGAAGGCGCCGTAGTCATGTTCATCGTCACCATGATGCAAAGCATCAGACAGCAAAATGCCATCCCCATACCGCTTTCTTTGCCGAATATCTGCATCACAAGCTCTCTCAGCCAGGCTCCTTTAAAAAGCACAAATCCGGTTACGAAAAGAAGCATAACCGTGCCAAGACCGCAGTTTAACATGTATGTGCTGCTGCCGGTAAAACGCCGGAACTCCTTTTTTAAAAGAGTGACGCTTTTCGTTGAGACAGTTAACTTTTTTTCTTTATATTGAAGTTTGGCGTTTCCCTGTCTGGAAGTCAGAATTTTCACAAAGCTTTTTCCGATCAGAAGGTAAATCGTTCCAAAACATGCCAGCACAATCAGAACAAACCTTAAAAATGCCGGGATACTGCCCGCTGCCCCAAGCC
Organism: Lachnospiraceae bacterium; assembly: GCA_017482485.1. Classification (GTDB taxonomy): domain Bacteria; phylum Bacillota; class Clostridia; order Lachnospirales; family Lachnospiraceae; genus Gallintestinimicrobium. The sequence goes on along the minus strand of JAFUMV010000057.1, from coordinate 50,514 downwards.
CCATCTGATACAGCGGGTACAACGCATATTTCATGATGCCGCCCAGCGCTTCTTTCTTGACAAGTATCAGCTGCAAATAGCTGTATGCCTTCATAAAAAAAGAATAAAATCCTACAAGAAAAATCAATGCCAGCGCAGTGGACAAAAAGCTTTTTCCCCGCACGCCGATGTGCGCAGAAAGCATGCCGATAAGCCATCCCAGTATGCAGGAAATTGCAAGGGCCAAAAGAGGAAATATAAAGAGAATCAGTGTTTCCGCAATTACGCAGGATATCCTCCTGTTTCCTTCCATCCAGTAAACAATAAAAGCCGGAATCATCACCAGAGCTTCAGTTCCCCAAACAATTCCATAGAGTCCTGCCATGCGGACAAACAAAATTTGGGAAGGAATAATGGGCATCGATAAAAGCAGTTCATTGTCCTTTGCCTGATATAGTCCGGAATGTACAAAAAATATACTGCCTACCACTCCCAGTGCTGTTGCAATAATCCCCATCAAAGCAAAATAAAGCCATGTAAGCCCTGCCTCTGTCATCGGGCTGCATAAAGCATTTGCTGCCTGAAAAAACATCAGCAACATGACTGCTGCCAGATATGTCATCAGCAGCACATATCCTGCTAACACGAGCTTTGACCGGCGTTTTCCGCTTTTTCCACTCTGATAAAAAAAGGCAAACATCTCATAGATTTGTTTTTTGAGTAAAGTCTTAATCATGGCGTTCCTCCAATTCCAGGAATACCGATTCCAGAGACATATCTCCTTTTACTTCTTCCATCGTTCCGGATTTTATGAGCTTTCCGCCCCTGATGATCGCTACCTTGTCACAGAGTCTTTCTGCAACATCCAGTACGTGAGTGGAAAAGAAAATTGCTCCGCCCCCTTTACAGATATCCCGCATTGTTTCCTTTAACAGATAGGAAGCCTTCGGATCCAGTCCAACAAAGGGCTCATCCATAATGATCAGCTTCGGATCATGAATCAGAGCGGAAATGATCGCCAGCTTCTGCTTCATGCCATGAGAATAGGCGCTGACCGGCTGCGCCAGATCCGCTGTCAAATCAAAGGCGTCCGCATATTGATGGATCTTTGTTTGTCTGTCTACTGCGCCGATACCGAATATATCTGCCACAAAATTCAGGTATTGGATTCCGGTCATAAAATCATAAAGATCCGGATTATCCGGAATATAGGCAAGTCTTTTTTTACACGCAAGCGGATTTTCCCTGATGGAAATGCCATCCACATAAATTTCTCCGCTGTCAAACTGCAAAATACCGCAGCAGGCTTTGATGGTTGTGGTTTTTCCTGCTCCGTTATGTCCGATGAAACCATAAATTTCTCCCGGCAAAATATGCAGGGAAAGATCATCTACAGCCTTTTTGTTTCCGTAGGATTTTGTGTAGTGTTCGATTTTTAACATAATTGCTTTTCTCCTTGCTGGTTATTTATGCTTCCTGATGAACGGAATATATACCTTACACAAGGGGGAAGGTCAAGTTTTTTTATCTTTTATCAGAACAATTCATCCATCAGTATATAATAGCGGATTTTTTCCCAATCCGGTTCTATTCCCAGTTTTTCAAAAAGAATGCCTGCATCGAATCCCTCCCTGACTGCACCGCCATAGCTGCCATCATAATTGTGAATCAGGCTGCGATAACACAACGCGATATCCTGCCATTTGTCCGCAATTCCTGTTTTTCCCAGATCGATGAATCCGCTCACTCTGCCATTTTCTGCGAATATATTCGGAAGACAATAGTCACCGTGAACCAATACCGGTTCTTCTTCGGGCCGGTTTGCAACGAGCCATTCCAGAAGATGGGCCGGACTGCGAAATCCGTTTGGACCGAAGGTTTCCGGCTCCACGCTGTTCACATCCACCAAATCATGTTCTACATTATATCTTGCCATTTCCAGTTTTCTGTCCAAATCATACCGGATATCACATTCACTGATATCCACCTGCCACAGCATCTTAAGGCCTTCTGCCAAAACCTCGGCCAGTTTGTCCGGGTTTTGCATCAGTTCTTCCTCACAGGACATCTTTCCTTTTGCACGACTCATCAGCAAAAAACTTTTTCCATTTTGAATTTCATGACATAAAATCTGAGGGACAGGCACTTTGTCCTGCAGCCATTTCATCATTTGATATTCATTGTCTGCTTCTTTACTTTCCTCCTGAATTTTCAGAACTTTATCCCTAAGCATGATGACAGTCGCCCTGGACATTCCGATCTGGTCAATGTGGTAATCCTCTTCACTTATGAGCACTTTTATTTTTTCGGGAAATTCCATTCTTTTTTCTCCATCAGTGTAAATCTTTCATGTCGCTATATTGCTCCTTCAGCCTCGTAAATTCGGGCACAAACTGGGTTCCGATCCTGGACAGCTCTCCCAGCACCTTTTCCATACCGATATCCGACATAAACCAGTTATCCTTCTGAATTTTTCCTCCATGGGTATCTTTCGCCGGTGCGATCATAAACTCCGTATCCGGAAAGGTAAACTGAAAATACATCAGACATCTTCTCGAATGAAACGCCTTGCAGCAGATGATCGCTTTTTTCAGAAAAATCCCCCGCTCCTCCAGCCGCTCTTTGGCAAACCAGGCGTTCTGAGCGGTGAACTGTGATTTATCTTCACGAATGATAACATTTTCCGGCACACCATTCTTTTTCAGAACATCACAGTAAAAATCACATTCCGTTTCATAGTCTCCATCATACAGTTCCTGTCTGATTTTGACGCCGTCAAACTTCCCATGCGTGATCGCATAGGCGCCGGTGGCAACCACGTTATCGGCATATCCGTTTTTCCACAGCTGTGCCGCAAGCTCAGGCAATTCCGGATGTGATCCCCCCGGAATCAGGATGGCATCCGCTCTTTCCAGCCTGTCCTCCATAAATATAAAATCAGAAATTTCGTTTATGATTCGCTTGTTCATGGCTATTCCCCTTTTCATGCTGATGTTCTCTTAGCTTTTAAACTCAAACATTCGATACATCCGCTTCGCCAGTTTGCCGCCGAAGACATGTCCGAATATGAAGCTTTCTGCGCCGTCCAACTCGTCAATCAAATGTTCCGGCGTCATCTTGTGTTCTTTCACCAAAGTAAGGCCTGTGCCGTTTTCCAAAATCTTCGGATCGTCAAGACCGTAAACAATCGTCACACCCACATCATTGATCGGATTTTTGTACTTTGATACGCGGGCAGAAAGTTCCGTGTAGCAGTCCAGCAGGATTTTCACAGATGAAAAATGCTGATTCATCGCTGCCAGAAGCTGCTGCAGCTCTGGCAGTTTCAGATACATGCTCACACCTTCTAAAACAACAATTGCACTTTTCTTTGGAAGACAGCAGATCCACTCTTTTGCTCTGGCATCGGATTCTGTCATGTGATAAAATTCCGTTTCCTCATAGTATTTTCGCCGTTCTGCGATTACCTCGGGAAAGTCCACATCATACCACTGATGTCCTTTTGTGCCCACGCGGTCTATGCGGCTGTCCATGCCGCATCCGATGTGAAGAATTATCGCTTCTGCATCTTTGGTCATCTCTTCTTTCAGCCAATTGTCAAAAACTGCAGACCGCATTCCCATGTAATAGGCGAGCCATTTGGAACGGGATTTTCCTTTCAACGGGAATCCTTCTTTTTTCCAGATGAGCTCAGCCTTGGGATCCCTTAATATTATATTCTTTTGGCTGACATAAGCCTTGCCGTATAGAGGGATGTATAGGGTTTTGTTGACGTTGTTCATATGTTGAGGCCTTTTATTTTATTATATAATTTGATGGAACTTCCTGTTTTTTCATCGGCTGTGTTTTGAACGCTGTAGTTTCTCATGTTTTTCTCTCTTTTTTATACAGAAACTAATTTCAGTCCTCCAGAATCTGCTTCTGCACTTTTTTGCTGAAGCTTTTCAGCACGGTATCATAGGCATGATCAATCATGTTCAGTAATTCTTCTTCCGGAAAATCATCCAGATATATCGTGTTCCAATAAGGCTGCTGCACAGGCGGACAGTGATAACCGCGCACCACCTTTCCGGGATAGACCATGCGGTAAAACTGGCCATAATCTGCGGTGCATTTCAAAGTGACTTTGAAATCCGCCGGATCGGGATATATCTGTGCGAAAATTCTATTGTTCAGTTTGTAGCAGATCGGAATATCGCCGAATGGATGGGTTTCACAGGCCTTATGTTTTTTCAGGCAATAATTTTTAATAGAGTCTAATTGCATTTTCAAAACTCCATTTCAATGCATACATTCTAATAATTGATTTCAGTATACCACATTTTCAGGCCTCTACGAAATAACCTCCTGCTATAAAAGCAGTTTTTTCAAAGGCTCAGGCGCATGGCTAAACTATTACAAAAAAACCAGCCAGGTATCTGTCTCACCCTCGCTGGTTCTCACTCACTACAAATATTCTTTGATACTTTTGCAAAGCTGCTCCTCAATGGATATCAGCTTTCTGCAGGCCTCTTTTGATGCATGGTCTGCATTTTTATACTGATTTAAATACTTATTTAAGGACTTGATGCCCATATTGCATCCGTCTGTAATCAGGTCTGCCACCGTGGCATCGCTGGGATCCATATTCATTTTCATGCTGGTTTTCATCCATGACATCGCCTTTGCCATGGGTGCCGGATCCTTTTCCTCTGCATCATGTTTGATCAGCAGAGAATGTATCTCATTTCCCAGTTCTTCATGATGCTTTTTGCTTTCCTGAAGCACGCCTTTTAATTCTGTGGCCTGAACGTTCTCCAGCACCTCATCAATCGAAGATACCGCCATCTTGGAACCGGCATCACATTCTTTGAGCAGTTTGATTGTATCTGTATATTCCATAACGCACATCCTTTCTTTTTTCTTTATTTTCCCTGAAAACCGAAAATAATATGCGTGACATGCACTTTTCCTTTTTCTGGCTGCTGTTATGGTTTCTTATTCTGAAAATTATTCCTGCTCTGCTTTCTCTTCTTTGTCTTCACCTTCCGCTTTTTCAAGGAAAGCATCCACAAAAGCGTCTTCCACCTTTTTGTAAGCGCCTACCACGCCATCCTCCACTTTTTTGTAAGTACCTACCACACCGTCTTCAATTTTCTGGTATGCGGAGGTCGCTTTTTCCGCCATGCCGCCGGTCTTCATAGTTCCGTCTTCATTGAGGAAGGCATCCGTGAACTTCTTTTCAACCTTTTCATATGCATCTACCACTTTTTCTCCGAGTTTTCCTGTTTTCATACGATATTCTGACATCTCTTTACTCTCCTTTTCAATTTCAGTTATAAGAGCATCTGCTCTCCTGTGCCATTTGATAAGTTGAGTATAGTCCGTATTTTTTTGCGAAATGTTTGACAAATGTTTCCGAAATATTAATTTTGATTTTTTTCGGCGATTTCCTTCAGCCGCTCAATCTCGCGTTTCACCGAATCCACGCCTTCACCGCCTGTGATATGAAAATCCTCTGCCAGAATCTGTATGATTCGCTCGTTGTCCTTTACTGCAGCTTCATAATCACCGATCTGCTCATGCAGCTGTGCCAGTGAGTGAAAGCCATCCGTCATACGGGGTTTTTCCTGAATTTCCATACATTTTTCGTAGTCCGCAATCGCTTCAGAAAGATAGCCCAGTTTTTTCATTCTGTCAGCTCTGTCGCACCAGGCCTGCCAGCGATTCGGATACGCTTCTACCGCCCGATTCCAGAAACATATTGCCTCTTCTAAATTTCCATGTCCATACGCCACATCCCCGGAATAAAGGAGCATCTGATGGGACCAGGGCGCTGCAGCCCCAATTTTTTGAATATACGGAACCGCATCATCAAAACGGTTATCCGCCAGAAGATTTTCGATAATCGTGTAGAGCGCCCGATAGTTTTCCGGATATTTGTTCAAAATCTCTCTGCAGTATTCAATCACAGCAAAATGATTATCATACCACTCATCTCCGCACACTGCATGATTCGCCTCCTGAAAAGCGACCCATCCGGGCTTGTGATCAGGATCGAGCTCTATCACCCGTTTTGCATATTCTGATGCCAGCACATGGTCGCTGGAAGCTCTTTGATTATACAGATACGCCAGATTCTGGTATGCTCTGATGTTATTCGCATCTTTTCCGATCTGTTCCTCCAGAAAATGCACCGCCTGCTGAAAAGTTTCCTGTGGAATTCTGCGTTCTCTGAAAATCATATTCTCGATGCGTTCAAACTGTTTCTCCTCCGAAATTGCAAAAAATTCATCAATCGCGACTCCGAAAAAAGTCGCCAGGGGCGGGAGCAGCGTAATATCAGGCATGCTGGCATTTGTTTCCCATTTCGACACCGCCTGTGCGGAAACGCCTAAATATGCGGCCAGTTCCTCCTGCGTCGCCTTTTTTTCTATTCGAAATTTTTTTATCTGATTGCCTATGCTCATCTCATCACCTCAAGTATTATTGTTTTATCAGCTGATACCTGAATGATAACATGCTGCCTTGAATGCAGCAATAGAGGCGAATTTGAGGAAAATCAACCTGAAGTTGAGTGATGCTTTTCTTATGCTCTGTCATCCAACAGCACATATTCTCCCAGATATTTTCCAACAATCCCATTTCGTTTGATCAGGATTCCTTCCTCACCTTTTCCACAATAGGAGACGATTTCTCCCGCCTCCACAGGCAAAAGATATGTAGTAAAGTCCCAGCAATAATGCTTTTGGGCATAAGAATAGATACGTTTGTTTTTTATCATCATCTCCCGATGCAAATGAGGGACATAGCAAAGGCTTTCCTCTTCGCGCTTTTCCCGAATCTCAATCAGCGTGTTCGGAAAAGTGAGCGTAACCGGATTATCGTTGCTTTTCTGCGCTTCCACTACTCTGACCTTGGGCAGATTTTCATAATAACCGCTTTCGATTGTACCGTCCTTTCGGAAAATCAGGCAGTTGATCTGCCGCCAGCTTTTCATGCTGTTGCCGCCGTCAATGCTGTAGACATTTGTCTCTTCATTATAGTAAACATTGGCATCAATGATCGTATCACAGTAATTGGTCGCCGGCCAGTGACCGATGACCAGAGGCTTTCCAAACCGATGGGGCTGGCTCGCAAAGGCCGGAGCGGTCAGACAATACGACCAGTCCTGCTCCTCCAGTTTCCCCGGCTGTATGCCCGCGTGGACAAAGGTCGCCTGCTCACAGTCAATGATCTGCGGCAACGCATTTAAAAAGGCATATTCTTCACCGTAATTTTCTTTTATCGCACTCTTCAATCTTCGAATTTCATCCGCTGTTCCATACGGCAGCTTTAATTCTTTGGCCATCTCAGCCAGCACAGTCTTTTTGCCGGAATTCATGTAATGGCAGATATCTTCATCCGAAAAATATTCCGAGTACAGATTGGAAAATGCTGTATCATTGTTTCCCAGAACCATATGAACATTTCCTTTTTCTGAAAGCTGTTTCACCCGTTTTAACAACGGCAAAGACTGATCCCCTTTTTCCAGAATGTCTCCCACAATGACCAGCGCATCCTGATCTGAAAATTCGTATTTTGAAAGCACGCCTTCAAAGCCCTCCAGATCACCGTGGATGTCGCTGATCGCGATGATTCTCTCATATGCGGAAAAATCAATGTATTTTACTGTCGCGTATTTTTTCATCATAAAGGTTCCTCGGTTACTTATAGTATCATTTGTTCTTTAATTTGTGCCACCATCTTTCGATAAAAGCCGTGGCACAATTTGCCACGGCTCATATTCTCAACACCTGTTTTTTATCCTCCCGTTACTGCACTTAATCATCCATTTCAGCGCAAAACGCTTCTATGGAATCGACCCTTGCCGATGCCTTTAACCACTTCTGTAAACGTTCCAAGTCTTTTTCCATAACAATTCGGCTCCGCAAAGCATCGTCCACACTTCCCAAATCTTCCAGGAAAGAAAGGATATCTTCTGCTTTTCCTTCTGCTTTTCCGATTTTTTTCCGTCAGCAACGCCCACCTCGTATTCTCCCTGACGCATTTTTTTCAATTCAATTTCTTCATTGTATTCAAAAATGGACATTGCAACTACCTCCGCCCGCTGAGTAGCCAAAATGTCCGCAAGAATACCTTCCCGTATACATTCCGTTACCGCAAGATCAACTGCCTTTTCGATCGGAAGCGTTTCAGCTTTTGTGCGGACTCTGGCTACAAATATACTATATTCTTTTAATGTCTTGCATCTTCGGAGCAATTCTTCATTATACCCGTGATTAATGTTGAGCATTGTCACTTTCAATTCCAGTTCCGGATCGTCCGGATTGCAGTAACTGGTTCCGTTCAGCGCATTATAAAGTTCCAACAGTTTGGCTTTATCATTAAAAATAAACCGAAACAGAGTATCCTTATAATTTCTCACAACATGTATCTGATCTTCCATAAAGATCGCCCCTTTCTGTAATGTGAATCCAGGAGCTGTTCTTTCTTCGCTCCTGCAGGTTAAAGTGAATCGTAAGCATAGAGTCTCTGAAAAGAACTTTGAATATGAGATATCAGATTCATAGATGTTCATGCTTGTAGTTATTCTAGCATGTATGAAATGATAATTCAAGAAAAATAAGCTTTCTTCAATCCCCTCGCACGCATCAGCCTTTTTGATCACTGCGATTAGACTTCTTAACCGAATACACTCTCCTGCTCAAGCTTCTTTCCTCTCTCCAGCATCAGCGAAAATAATTCTTTCTGCTGTTCAAAAAACGGATCCTCCATCATAAGCAGTAAATTCTTTCGATCCTGCTGTGTCAGCTCCCGTCCTGAATCGGCATGGCGGCAATAGGTATTTAAATCCATCAAATAGGTCCGGAAAGGAATCCCGGTCTTTAAGCACAAATCCTTCCAGATACGAAAGCCGCCGCAATCAATATCTCCGAAATGATAATACTGTGCATTCGGATATGCAGTGTGAAGATTTTTCAGAAAAAGACGCTTCGCATGGTTATGATATCCACCAAGATAAATACATAAAACAGCCCTGCCTGTAGTGAAATCCGGATTCCATTGATGAAAAGAAGTGAGGTTCTCTATCGTAAGTATCCAGTCGGGCTGTTTCTCCCTGCTCCAGCGGATTCTGTCGATATCCTGATTGGCAATTCCGATTCCGCCCAAAACGGAGCCCAGATCAATGTCGGATTTTTTTCCGTCATCGGACTCCATTTGAAATTTTCCGCAGCCTTTTAACATCAGCCAGGACGGATTGCGATAAATATTATATTCTTCCAGAATTTCTGCCGTGTCCAAACCATCCAGAGCGCCGTTTTGGGAAAAGGCAGCGATGATACCGACTGCCTTTTCAATGTCTTTTTCCGCAATCTTCGAATCATGAAAATGCTGCACGGAAAACTGTCTTAAAAAGCATTCTTTTTCATTTAACAGAATCTGCAGTACCAATTCACAGAGCTTGGCAAGTTCCTTCGGCTCATCCTCATTCGCATATTTGCGAATGCTCTCACCGACAAGCAGCCGGTCTTTGATCCATTCCAAAAAACAATCCAGTTCGGCAGTCTTGCCGCAATATTCTTCGCAGATCCTTATAATATCCTGTTCCTTGGCCAAACGGGGCTTTCTGTGCAGATACGCATATGCACAATCCGCATGTTCCACCACAAGCTCACACTTTTCCAGAATATGACCTTTCTTTTTGTTTTTCCAGATCAGGCGGATATAGCCCTTTTCCTCCAAATCCTCCAGCTGCTCATGAATTACATCAAACTGGGTGGAGGTTTCATCGAAATATTCCGGCAGGATACTTTTTTGAACCGGAATGGAAATTCTGATGTTCACCTGATTTTTCCCGGAATACAGCAGGCTGTTTTCATATCTGTCCAAAAGCTTATGCAGCATTTTCTCATCATACCGCTTCACGTGTAAAATCCTCCACATAGCTGACTTTGTCATCCTGCAACACGAGCAGCACCTTCTTCATGGCAGGGCCGATGTACTGGATCTTATCCGGCGGCGCGGCAATCACCATCTGCAAATTGGAATGGTTCATAAAGGAAAGCACGCCCGCGATTCTTTCATCATCCATATTGTTGAAGGCTTCATCCATCATGACCAGACCGATCGAATCTCCTCCGATACTGTTGCGATACAGCTGCATGAAGGAAGCAGCAATAGTGATATAGAAAGGAGTCTGCGTTTCGCCTCCGCTCTTTTCCTGGCTTACTTTGGAATACAGCATGTAGCTTCCGTCTTCATTGCTGATTTTGATATCATAATCCATGTAAGTCCGATAGTCTGTATATTCTTCCAGCGTTTTAGAGCTTTTTTCATCATCCAGCGTCAGTTTTTCAAACAGTTCATCAATGACTTCCTTATGCATCTCGTTAAACATGCCGCTGAAAATGGATTCACCCTGCATGACATTAAAATCCGACATGATCATCTGGTAATACTTTTTCAGTCCGGAATTGGGCTCATACAAAAATTCATATTGTTCTTTGCTGAAATGAATTTCTTTCAGCGCCCGGTTCAGTTCTTTAAATTCACCCTGGGCCTGCTTGATATTTTCCTGCAGCCGGGAAAGGAACTGTTCCTTAAATTCCTCTTCTGCAGCCTTTCTTGCCTGATAAACCTTATCTTCATATTCCAAAAGCTGGGAGTTTTTCAGCTTTTCATATTCTGCCAGAAATTCCGGATATCCACTCAGCGACTCTGCAGCGCCGAAATCGTGAGCCACTTTATAGCTTCGCATCGCCGCAATCATTTCACCTTCTGCCTTTTCTTTTAAAGTCCAGTTTGCTTTTCTGGCACGCTCAAAGTTTTCTATAAATTTATCTAATACCTTGCCGTCCGTCTGACGCAGATATTCCTTTTCACAATAGGAAAAATCTTCCTCAAGCCCTGCAGTCAGTTGCGCCAGCTCCGTGGTCTGTTTCACCAGCAGTTCACGCAGATTCTCAATCTCTTCCTGATAATGGCTGATCCTCTCTTCGCACCGTGCGATCTGTCCCGCAGCTTTTTGTACTTCTTTGTCCAGCTGATTTTTTTCATTCTGAAGCGCTTCCATTCGAATCCGCTTCTGAATCATGGTCTGACTGGCTTCAAGCTGCCGCATGGATTCTTTACAGTCCGACAGTGCCTTTTCATGAATCCGCAGATTTTCCAGCGATTTCAATCGGTATTTCACATCAATATCATGGGCAGCAGACAACGGTTCCACCACAAATTCCAGATTTTTCTTCCGATTCTGCAAATTGTTAAGAACCTGCTCCAGGCGCACTTTATGCTGTCTGCACTGCTCCAGCTGCTTTTTATAGGCTTCCGCCCCGATATAGGGTGTTTCGTAAATATCCGGTGAAATCGCACTGACCACATGATTCTGATAACGCATACACTGCCTGGTAATGGAGACCGGATAATTTTTCAGTTCCTGATAGGAATCACAGCAATGTACCTTTCCCAGAACCATGTTGATATATCTTCTCGCCCAGACATTTTTGGAGGACACTTTTTCCGCCAGACTGTCAACCGGTACATCGTCATATTTTTCCAGCTTTCCGGTATTGATCAGACCTACACCGTAGACTTTTTTCTGGCCCCGCTGCTTTTCATAAACGCTGAGTGCGATATCAAAATCACCGGGTTCCACCAGCAGATAAAAACGCTGGGTATTTAAATAACCTTCCACCGCATTCTGCCATTTCGCATCCTTCATCTCCAGAAGCTCACAGAGAATCCTCACTTCGGCTTTTCTGTTGAGTCTGCCGAGTTCTTCCACGATTTTGCTGCGAAGTTCGCTGACCATGGGCGGATAGATCAGACGCTTTGCTTCCAGCTCCCGGATGTTGTGCTCAAGCTTTGCGATGTCATCCTTCTGCTTTCTGATTTCCACGTTGATCTCGGCGATTTTTTCCTGCACGCGTTGATACATTTTTTCTTTGTAGGCGATCACATTTTCCAGACATAAGGACACAGAAACCAGACTGTCACATTCATCCAGTTTCTCCAAAATTTCTTTATATTCAGCTACACATGCATCCACATCCTGTACCTGTAAAAGTTTCTGCGCATCTGCCAGAGCCAGCTTCACTGCCCGATGTAATTCCTTTACTTCATTCTTATCATCTTTGATCTGGCTTTTTAACTCCGCTTCTTTTCGTTCCAGCTCACGAAAAGCCTGATAATCTTCATCGCTGTTTAACTCAATTGCCAGATTCCGAATAAGCTGCTCTTTTTCTTCTCTGTTCCTGATTGATACAGCTTTTTTCCTTTCCCAGTCTCTGCTGCTCAATTCCTCATAGCGAATGTTATTCTTTGTCAGATCCGCTTTTTCTTCGGTCAGTTCCTTTTGAGCTCTTGCGATATAATACTGCTGATATTTGTCTCTGCGCAAATACTGTTCCAATTCCCGCTCTCTGGTACAGATCAGATTCAATTCTTCAATCCTGCGTTTCACATCCTGCAGCATCCGCTCCAGATCCTGATAGCTGCGCACATTTTCTTTAAGCACATCGATATTGACCTCTTTTTCATCCAGCACATAAGAATACACGAAGTCCTTGATGTCATGAATCGGCTTAAATGCCAATGCCTTGGGGATCAGTGAAAAGAACTTATCTTCCAGTCTGCCGAAGCGGGAAAGAATCATTTTCTGCGCTTCTTTGATCGTTCCGGCATAGGTGTGGATTTCCTTCTGATTGGTAGAACGGAAAGATGAAATGCTTTTCACCTGATTTCCTTTTTTAAAAAGAGAATCCTTCAGCTCTTTATTTTCCATCAGATACCAGGCCACATTGGGTTCCTTTTCTTCCGATGCGGAATCCATGACCGCTCCAATGATAAAAGGACGTTTTTTTGCCTCATCGTAAAATTCCAGCGCAATATGGGCAGTCAGTTCACCGGTTCTTTCATAAGGCCGATCCTCCCGGCCGGTTTTGCAGCGCATATAGCTGTTTAGGTTTCGCTTTCCTTTTTCATGGGCAGCCTTATTAAAATGAGCCTTGGAACAGGTGATGACAAACTGGATCGCGTCCAGAATCGTGGACTTTCCGGCTCCATTTTCTCCCGAAAGAAGAACAGATTCTGCAAATTCAATGGTTTCGTCCTGAAATCTATGCCAGTTGATCAGGCGCACTTTCTTCAATATTTTCATCGTCAGCCTTTCCTCCTTTCCGGTATAGTGCGATCAGATCGCTGACCCGCTTGATATCCTCCACACGTACTGCCATCAAAATAGAATCATAAATCACAATTCGGGAATCCTCCTGGGACAATTCCTTATCCAGAAGAGCCACAAGATTATAGCGTTTAAAAAGCCGCAGCGCATTGTTCATGGTGCTTTTATCAATCTGCTTTTCACGTATCTTTAAAGCAAGGTATTTTTCCTGAATATCTCCCACATTGATGACAACATCCGTCAGGGAAAGTTCTCTTTTCTTTTCATCATAAAGAATGCGCAGTATCAACAGGATTATGGAATCATACAGTTTTAAATGCACATGATTGACATTCTCCCGGTTCACCAGCTGAATCACACCATATTCTTCGTTGATTTCCAGCGTGTATCCCAACACATCCAGATATCGCAGAAATACCGGCTTCTGGCGCAGGATAAAATAGTAGTCACTTTTCGTGTCTTCATTTTGTTTGCAGATAAAACAGATGCTCATCAGTTTATTGCAGACTCTTTTGAATTCGTCCCTGTCTTTTTGGAGCATTCCCTCAAATAAATCCATAACAGTACCTCGTGTCTTCTCAATCGGAAAAAAATCTTATTTCAAAATAATTTCAAAATCCCGGAAACGGAAACCATCCTTCTCAACTACATCCTTCAATTCCAGCCGATAGTTCATGTTCTTTCTCTGTCCGTACAGACGAATATAGATCAGCCGGATAAACGCATCTTCCTGATCCAGGGGCAGTCTGGATGCCAGCATTTTCCGATTGCCGTCCAGCTGTTCTTTTACATATTGCGATATTTTCTCCGGGCTCAGAACCCGTTCCAGTTTTTCCTGCATCAGCCGCCTTTTCTCGCTGCGTACCTTTTCATTGGCAGCGATGATCTGCATGGGCTGCGGAACGAATTCCTTTTTTCCTTCCACCGGAGCGTAGAGTGAATCCATGTCCAGATAATCCCAGGAAAACAGCTTTATGAGCCTGTCCATCTCTTCCATTTCGTAGATCATATTATAATCCATGGATTTTTCCTGAATCTGTTGATTCATATAGGATAAAATATCCTTTAGCTGTCCTCTGATATCTTCTCCGCTGGACAACAAAAACCTGGCTCTGTTGATGGCCGCCCGCTGGTATCTGGTATTTTTCTTATTGATCTCATCCAGGATTTCATCCATCCTGCGAAACGCATCAATCACCTCATGCAAAATCTCCAACACCAGTTCCCCGGCCTCTTCTTCTGAAATTTCCTTCAGCTCGGCGATCTCCTTTGCTGCAGCATTCAGGTATCGTTTGCTTTTGCTGTTAGCTTCCAGCCGCTCCAGTATTTCCGGTCGGAATTTGGACACATTATCAGAGGTCAGAAGTCGATGATAAGCTTTGTCCACCACGTTACTGTAATAGTCATTTAACAGAGCATCCATAATCTCTGCGACTGTACTATGTTTGGTTAACTCATCAATGTAGCGCTTGATATTGGCATTTAAGCTCTTTAATCCGGTGATCAGAAAATCCATGTTTTCTGCGATCTGCAAAAGTCCCAGGCCTGGATTGCTCGTACCCGCTCTGACCAGATTATAGATGGTATAAATATAGCCCTGATATTCCGTTCTCCGCTCTTCCGACACTGCAAGCAGTGTTTTGATGATCTGCACCGCATAATCCCTGAAATTCACCCGCTGTACATAGCTGTGGTCCACATCCACATAGATCCATCCATAACTTTCCAGCCGTCGCAGCATGAAATTCGCCTTATCCCTCGCACTTAATCCACCGGCTTCCTCCAGTTCCCCCTGGGTAAAATCCGCCGCCATGGAGGAATCAAAATAATATTGCAGCTCATCTACGAGAATATCTCTTTCCACACCAAAAGAAAGCTGTTTGCTTGTCACCGCAAACAGCCTGCAGATACATTCCCAATATACGCGCTTTCCCGGCGCAGCAAGAGGACCGAAAAAATTTTCCGGAATGATATCAAATAACATAAGTGATGTCTCCAAATGCGTTTAAAATTACTACTGCATAATCATACCACAAATATGCATTGTATAAAATACCTCTTTGCTATACTTTTCTTATTTTTGTTGAAAAAGGAAGCGCATTACTGGCCCCCTCAGTGTGCAAGGGGACACACGCCCTTGTACACTGAGGGGAGGGCACAATAATAAAAAAGAGATCAATATATCATATTTCAACCGATCACATAAAATCCATTCTCACCAAGCTGCGTCATTCCGGCTGCCACGCCATTTACCGTCACACGCTCCGGGCAGGATTCACAGTAGGCCAGAATATCTCCGGACTCTTTTAAACAAATCTCCAGCGTATCCCCTCTGCGCACCACACTTTCCACCGCATGAGAAGCGAGATATTTATCCCGCAGGCCAAACACAGCGCTTCCCTGGATAACCGGTGCAATCAGATACAGCTCATAGCCTTTTTTCTCCAACATACACTTCTTCAGTTCTGATCGATCAACAATCTCACAGCTTTGATGACAAAAACCATAAACTGCATATTTCTGCGCTTCATGTGCAATATCCATCACATCAGAAAGCTGCCAGCAAACTTGTAGTACATCATCCGAATAGCTAAAAATCGCCAGGTAATAAACTCCATTACATTCGTTCTTGATTTTTAAATATCCGCTTTCCGCCGGATTCAAAAACAGGCAGTCCCGTGTTGGAACAGCTGCCTGATGTGCGCGCAGAATCGTTCCGTCTTTATAGCACAGGCGCGACAATACGACAGGATCACTTTCTCCAACCTTATCACTGACATAAATCAGGCCGCCGCTTAAAGCCCGAAGCAGCGCATGCTTTTCTGCATCGGGATGACTGCTCCAGAACATGTCCCAGTCACCGTGATAAAGAATGGAATTATACAGGCTGTTGTAAGCATTCTGAAGAAGGTGTTCTTCAAAACCATTTTCCTGTAACGGAAAAAAATCGGTGCTGTTGCGTGAAATCGGAGATGCAGGCCTTACCAGCAGATTCTGCGTATCCATGCACATGCAATTGATCAGGCGGTTATCCATGTACGTCTGCACAGACCGTTCCAATCCCAAATGCAGCTGCCGTGCCGCCTCTCCGATATTGACATTTCCCTGATAATGTCCCAGCATGGTGCTCTGGGAGTCCACCTTCACAAAATCAATTCCCTCTTCCTTTAAAAGGCGGTGCCAGTCAGAAAAGAAACGGTATGCTTTTTCTGCGTCAGGCGCCGGAAGCCATCTGCCCTGCACAGTAGGAATCAGATTCTCCTTTTCCTGTGAAAAAGCCTCACTGCCCTCTTTAACGCCATCCCAGTATCCTTCAAAGGCATGCCATACGCCCACCTGAGAAATGCCTGCAATCTCTTTCATTTTCTCTACAACGGGCTTTAACCCGTTCGGGAATTTCACCGGATCTGCGGCAAGCGTGAGCATATACCCCTCTGTGGTTTCCATCCAGCCGTCGTCCAGCAGTGCCCAACCGAAGGGAATCTGTTTTTTTCGCATTTCTTCCGCCTTCTCCAAAAGATTTTTTTCGGAAAGCTCTCTGTAAAAAGCATTCCAGCTGCACCAGCCCAGCTTTTCAAACATTTTCGGATATTTCCGGTGCTCACGGTCAGGAATACCGGCACGAGCTGCCGCTTCTTTCATCAGCCGTTCCAGACAACGATAGGGATCTGAATCCGTCACCGCCAGAAAGGAATCCTCCTTGATACACGCAGGTCCAACGCGATAGGCAGACATGACTGCCAGCAGTGTGTCCCCGTCCGTCCCTACCGTAAATCTTGTTTTAAAAATATTGCCCGGCAGCGCCAGAAAACCGGTGTAAGTTTCTCCCGCACGAATTAAAACTACATTTGTACGATCCGGAATCTCCTGAAAATCTTTACAGAAGGCAGGACGAGTCCACCAGTCACAATACATATAAATTGCCAGAATTCCATCCGGCTTTTGGACAGGTTTCACCCAGATTTTCAACGCATCGTTTTCTGCAAAAGCATCCCTCTGCCGGTCACTTTCCAGAAATACCCGACCGGAAACAAAGCCGTTTTTCCCTACGACTTCCACGCTCGCCTTCTTCAATGCCGCTCCATCATTTAAAGCGGCTTCCCATTTGCTGATTGTCAAATCCATAACTAGTCTCCTTTCCCCCCAAACCATACCTGTCCATCCTCATGACGCCCAGCCGCCTGTTTCGGGGACATGGATAGCGCGATTTGCATCTGCACACCACACTATTCCATACTCATATAAGCCTCGGCAATTCTCTTATACTCAAACTCTCTCGCGATTTTTTCCACTTCAAAATCGTCTTCCTTCATGATACAGCGATAAATGTACCTGCCGTCATCTGCTATTTCATCCTCTTTGACCACCGCGCTGACCAGATAATGTTTATTCTCAAAATCAAATTCATCCACCACTGCCATTTCAATCCGGGTGCCGTCCTTTGCCGTAACAAAAAAGGTAACAAACTCTTCACTTCCTGCCATTTTATCTCTCCTTTCAAAAAGGGGCTGCCTGCGCAGCCCCAAACTCTTCTTTATTTCAAATCGCTTAAAATAAAATCAATCGCTTCCAGATAACCTTCCAGTCCATGTCCGTAGATCTGTTTGTCGCATGCGGGTGCAGTAACAGATACATGGCGGAATGCTTCTCTTTCCATGATGTTGGAAATGTGAACCTCAACCTTTGGAACGGTAATGCTGGCAAGGGCATCATGAATCGCATAACTGTAATGTGTGTAAGCGCCGGGATTAATAACGATGCCTTCGGTTCCATCAAAATAAGCAGCCTGAATACGGTCAATGATTGCGCCTTCATGATTGGACTGGAACACATCAATGGCCGCCTTACAGGACAGACCCTTTCTTGCGATCATGTCAAGCAGGTAATTATAGTCCTTCGTTCCATAAATATTTTTCTCGCGGATGCCCAGAAAATTTAAGTTGGGTCCGTTGATGACAAGCAGTTTCTTTAAGCGACGTTCCTGCGCTGCTGCAGGCTGCTCCGATGCAGGCTGCTGTGCAGCGATCTGCTGGGCCGCAGTCTGATTTGCGGCTGCCTGTTCAGCCCCACTCTGTTCCATTGCCGTCGGCTGCTTCAAAACAGCCTCATCCTTCTTAAGCGTTGCCGCCGGCTGTCTGCTCTCATCCGCCTGCTGAATTTCTGCACCGGCAGAATGCTCCACGTTAAAAGCATGCAGACTTCCCGATGTATAACCACGTCCGAAAACGGAACGCTCCGTACGGATTTCACGTCGAAATCCGGATCGTTCATAGCGCTGTCCCTGGTGAGGCGTTGTCTGGCGAGGTGCCGGACGAAGCCCTCTTTCTATTTCAAACAGAATCTGTCCGAAGTTCTTTCCATCCACATCCACAATCAAATCCGCTGCGCCTTCGTAAGCATCTTTCCTCTGCTCCATGAGCACAACAATGCGCTCCTTCGGGTTTTCACACTGCAAAAGGGGTCTCGCGCCGTCTTCTTTGACCCGTTCATAGATGGTATCCGCTGTAGCGCGCAGATAAACCACCTTACCGATTTCCTTCATCAGCCTACGGTTTTCTTCCCGCACCGGCAATCCTCCACCCACAGAAATGACCTGATTTTTTGCAGTTTCTTTCAGATACTTTAGCGCATCCGTTTCCATCTGACGGAAAGCTTCTTCCCCATCCTGTGCAAAAATCTCTGTAATTGTCTTGCCCTGTTTCTTTTCAATCCATCTGTCTGTGTCCACCATCGCCTGTTTCAATCGATAGGACAGCTTCACTGCAATGCTGCTTTTGCCGCAGCCCATGAACCCAATTAAAATTACATTGCCCATGGAAAAAATTCCTCTCTTTCGTACTCCTTATACCGCTGTCTTCTGAGAAAGCATTTCGTAAATACGCATCGCCTGTTCTTTGGATACTGTCACATTGTTCCAGAGTTCAAAAGCTTCCACGCCCTGAAAAACAAGCATTTTCAGTCCGTTGTAGGCATTTGCCCCCGCTGCCTTGCACAGCTTCATAAACTTTGTCTCAGCAGGCTTGTAAATCAGATCGTAACCCGTATGAAGCATCTGATAAAATGCTCTATCCTCCACAATCGCACGATCACTGTCAGGATGTAATCCCACACTGGTGGCCTGAATTGCCAGATACTTCTGCCCGGAAAGTTCTTTCCAACCATCCAGCCCCATGGCAGTCACACATTCACGTCCGCACTTCGCATTCACTTCTTTTGCAATCTGCTCCGCCTTGTCTGCGCTGCGGTTTAACAGCCAGACATGCGCCGCTCCTTTGGCCGCGCACAGATAGGCCACCGCCCGGCCCACACCGCCGGCGCCAAGCAGAATCACCTGCTCATTCTCCAAAACCACATCATCATCCAGCATGGCGCGATACAGCCCGCTCATATCCGTATTGTATCCCTTATAGCCGTTCCCTGTGCGCACCAGCGTATTCACGGATTCCACTGCTTTTGCCAGAGGATCAATGTCCTCTAAATGAGCGATCACATCCTGTTTATAGGGAACAGTCACATTGATCCCCAGCACGTTCAGCGCAAAGGCACCCTTGATGGCCGCTTCCAGTCCGCCTTTTTCCACAAAAAAAGGCGCATATGCCAGGTTGATGCCGCAGGCGTTGGCCAGCGTATTGTGAATATCCGGGGACAGGGTGTGCTCCACCGGATTGCCGATCACGCCGCAAAGTCTTGTTTTTCCATTAATGACAATTTGATTCGAAGTTTCCATGACAGACCTCACTGCTTTCGCGGCTTTTTCCCTCAGCCGCGTTTTTGCTTTCTCATATAAAAATATAACACAATTTTCTCCAGTTGTCTCTTTAAAACAATCTGAATTTCTTCTTTTGGATGAATCGGCTTTACCAGAATGCTTTTGATCTTCGCATTTTTGGCTCCCCACACGTCGGTGAAAAGCTGATCGCCTAAAAACAGCGTGGTACCCGCATCCGTCCCCATCATTTCCATGGCCTTTTCATAGCCCTTCGGTGAGGGCTTGTTGGCCTTGAAAATGTAGGACGCATATTTCACATCCTCCGCAAACTTCTTCACCCGGGGCTCCTTGTTATTGGACAGAAGCACCACCGCGTAGCCCATCTCATGGAGCCTTTCAAAGTGTTTTTTTGCCCGCTCGTCCGCAGGCGCATCATGGGGCACCAGAGTGTTGTCCACATCATAAATAATCCCCCGGTATCCCTTTTCATAATATCCTTCATAATCCAATTCATAGGCGGAATCCACCATCTGATCAGGATAGAAAATTTCCAGCATAAAATGACCCTCTCCGTTTTGCTGATTATCGTTCTTCGTCCTCAATAATTCCGGCCGCCTCCAGCAGCGTTCTGGTATAAGGATGCTGCGGGTTAAAATAAACACTGTCCACGTCGCCCCGCTCCACAATTTCCCCATCCTTCATGATGATGACCCGGTCACTCATCTGATACACCACCCGCATGTCGTGGGAAATGAACAGAATAGCCAGACCCATTTCTTCTTTTAACGACAAAAGCAGTTCCAGTATCTGCGCCTGAATGGTCACATCCAGTGCTGAAACCGCTTCATCCGCAATCAAAAGCTTGGGGGAAAGCATCAGAGCTGCTCCGATACAGACGCGCTGTCTTTGTCCTCCGGATAGCTGATTGGGATAACGATCCGCTATTGTTTCCTCCAAACCGACCTTTTTAAGCATTGCAAGTGCCTTTTCCCTGCGTTCCTGTGGTGTGAATCCCCCTTTGATGCGCAGCGGCTCTTCCAGAATCCAGCCGATCTTTTTGGCGGGATTTAAGGAGCCATAAGGGTCCTGAAATACCATTTGAGGATGTTCGGAAAAATGCTCAATGTTACCTTTATCAGGATGACTCAGCCCCAGAATCGCCTTTGCCAGGGTGGACTTGCCGCAGCCGGATTCTCCCACAAGGCCCAGCACCTCGCCTTCCCGCATGGTGAAGGAAACGCCCTTTAGCACCTCGCGGATTTTTCTTTTTTCCAAAAAAGACTTTCTTTCTTCCGCAAAGCTGATGTGCACGTCCTGTACTCTCAAAATATCATTCGCCATACTGTGCACCTCCTTTACCAGCCACAGTTTTGTCTTGGGTATCCGCCGTTTTCTCCTGCGTATTGGCCTTTTTGGTGACGACCTTCTTTTCACATTTCGGAATGGCTCCGATGAGCTTCTTCGTATATTCCTGCTGCGGCGTTTCGAAAATCTGCTTCACACTGCCGCTTTCCACGATGTAGCCGCCCTGCATCACCACCACCCTCTGACAGAGCTGGCGAATCAGGCTTAAGTCATGGGAAATGAACAGGATCGATGTTTTCTTTTCTTTATTGATGCGCTTTAAAAGCTTCACGATCTGCGCCTGAATGGTCACATCCAGCGCCGTCGTGGGCTCGTCTGCGATCAGAAGCTTCGGCTCACAGATCATGGCCGCAGCGATCATGACGCGCTGACGCATGCCGCCGGAAAGCTGATGAGGATAGGAATTGTACACGCGCTCTGCCTCATCCAGCTCCACATCCTGTAAAGTTTTGATCGCTTTTTCTTTGCGTTCTTCCTTCGACATCTCCGGATGGTGAATCCGCAGAGATTCTTCCACCTGCCAGCCCACTTTATACACAGGATTTAAGGAAGTCATAGGCTCCTGAAAGACCATGGCAATCTGATTGCCCTGAATCATGCGCAGCTCGTTTCTGGGACATGTTAAAAGCTCTTTTCCCTCAAAAATAATCTGACCGCGTTTCTGCATATCACGGCGGGATAAAAGTCCTGCGATTGCCAGAGCAGTCATGGATTTTCCGGATCCGGATTCGCCCACCAGACCGACAATTTCCCCCTGCTCCATATGCAGGTCAAAATCATATACGACGGTTTCCGGTACCAGATGATCATGAAATTCTATATTCAAATCGATAATATCCAACATATCAGTTTTCTTTCACTCCTTCCGCCAGAAGAGAAAATCCCAGTACCATCAAAATCAGCACTACACCGGGGAAAATCGCGTAACCAGGTGCGCTGAACAGATAAGACTGAGCTTCGGAAAGCATACGTCCCAGGCTGGCATCCGGCGGCTGTACGCCAATGCCCAAATAACTCATGCCCGCTTCTGCCAGCACCGCATTGTTAAAGCCTATCATAATGCTGGATAACATTACATTCATCGTATTGGGCAGAATATGCACAAACATGATGCGCAGATCCCCCGCACCGGCCAGCTTTGCGCTTCTCACATAATCCATGTTTTTACAACGGATAAATTCGCTTCGAACAATACGGGCAAAGCTGGGAATAAAAGCAATGCCCAGCGCAACGATGACATTATATTTGCCGCTTCCCAGCAGGCTGATAAACACCAGCCCCAGAAGAATGCTTGGAAATGCAAACAGGGCATCGTTGATGCGCATCAGGATTTCATCCAGAATACCGCCATAATAGCCGGTGAATGCACCAATGACAATGCCGAAAAAAGAACCGATGAAAACGGTTCCCACCGCTACAAAAAGCGTAGTGCCGCTGCCTTTTAAAACGCGGCTGAAAATATCTCTGCCGAAATTGTCGCATCCCATGATATGGGAAAGGGAAACGCCGGAAAGTTTCAGATTCACATCCATCGCTTCCGGGTCGTAGGGCGTCCAGATGCAGCCGATCATCACCAAAATCAGCATAATTCCTGTAATGGTTGCCCCTATGATGAAATTTTTGCTTTTTTTCTTTTTCATACTGTCAGTCCTTAGTCTATAGAAATTCTGGGATCAATCACTTTATAAATCAAATCCACAATAAAGTTGATCACAATGACCAGAAATGCAATACATACAATGATGGCCTGCACCACCGGATAGTCACGGTTGGAGATGGAAGTTAAAAGAATGCGCCCCATGCCCGGAATATTAAATACCTGTTCAAGGACAATGCTTCCTGCCACCATATCGGCCAGCACGGATCCTAAAAATGTCACCACCGGAATCAGCGCATTTTTCAGCACATGTCTGTATAAAACCGCTTTCGTTCCATTGCCTCTGCTGTAGGCTGTACGCACATAATCCAGTTTCATCTGTGAAATGACCGAAGAACGCAGAAGTTTCACCGCCATTGCCGCTTTGGGCAAGGCAACGGCAACCGCCGGAAAGAACATATACCCTAAAAAACCCGTCCAGCTCACCGTGTAGGATATGTAACCGCCCGGTGTGAACAGATGCAGAATCAGTCCGAAGAAAAATGTGATGAGAATTCCTGAGAAAAAAGGAGGAACCGCCATGATCACCTGATTCATCACAATCACCGCTCTGTCAAGTCTGCCTCCGGCATGACGCGCACAGGTGATCCCCAGGGGTATTGAAATCAAAACCACCATCAGAAAGGACATAACAGTCAGAGTGATTGTCACCGGTATTTTCTCCCGGATCATATCCATCACAGGCATACTGTAATTATAAGAAGTGCCGAAATCTCCCCGCAAAAAATTTGCGATCCAGCGTCCATAGCGCACCATAAGAGGATCATTTAAGCCCATTTCTTCCCGGAGTGCGGCCAATCTTTCCGGCGTTGCTTCCGTTCCAAGCATGGCCGTAGCCGGGTCTCCGGGTATGATCGCAAAGGCGGCAAAGACCAGGAAGGATACGACCAAAAGGGTTATGATAAGTCCTGCAAGTTTTTTCCCAAAATATTTCATCGAAAAAATCTCCTAAATGTAAAATGTGCCAACCGGACTAAAATTCTGTTCCGGCCGGCACGTTTTTGCTTTTTATTCACTTACTTCAACGAATTTCAGTTTGGACAAATCCTGAATGTAGAGCGGATAAAATTCATATCCGGTATACTTCTTATTTAAAGCCACGAAGCAGGCCAGATCCTGAATATATACATTTGCTGCATCCTCTGCAAGAATGGTTTCGCACTGCTTGATATATTCGGTTTTCTCTGCATCATCGATGCTTGCCTGCGCTTTTGCAAAAGCTTCGTCATATTCAGGATTATTATAGTTGATAAAGTTGTTGCTCGCTGTGCTGGTAAAACGTCTCAGTAAAGAAGCTGCTGTCAGGCTGGATGCATCCAGTCCTACGATGGTTGCATCATAATCACGGTTGGTGTAAACTTCGGAAAGCCAGCTTTCCCATTCCACCAGCTGAATATCCGCTGTGACCCCTATTGCTTTTAGCTGCTCCGCCAGTACCTGTGCAGTATCCACATGCTGCTGATAATTGGAAGGTACCGTCAGCGTGAAGGAAAATCCATCGGGATATCCTGCCTGTGCAAGAAGTTCTTTGGCCTTTTCAATATCCGGATTATATACATCATTGAGCTCTTCCATGTAATATTTACCGAAAGAGGGGAACATGCTGCTGCCAACCTCTGCACCTTTTCCATTATTGTTCATGTCCATAATCGCCTGCGGATCAGCGGCATAGCAGAGGGCCTGGCGAACACGAACATCATTGAAAGGCTCTCTGTCATGATTCAGGTACATTGCCTGTACCAGATTCATGGTGCCTTCCATCAAGTTAAACTGATCAGAAAGCTGATCTGCCTGGTTCTGTGTCACTCTCACAAACATATCGATGGCACCGCCGTTTAAGCTGGTCACAATCGTATCCGAATTGGCGATTACCTTTAATGTAATGTTTTCGATATTCGCAGGTGTTCCCCAATATTCATCAAACTTTTCCATCACAAAATTTTCCTGCGGAGTGCGGGAAACAAATTTATAGGGTCCTGTTCCGATGGGATTGCCCGCCGGATCCTCGTTGGATGCCGGAATAATCGCTTCAGTCATATATGCCAGAAAGTCGGTATCGCCTTCTTTCAAAACAACCTCTACAGTTTTATCATCCAGAATATTTACACTCTCAATAGCAGAATACGCCGCTACCAGAGTTTCTCCACTGCTGATACCGGCGCATCGTTCTATAGAATATTTTACGTCTTCTGCCGTCACCAGACTGCCATCATGGAATTTAACATCGCTTCTGAGTGTAAAAGTATACACCTTTGCATCTTCTGAAATCGTGTGGCTCTCTGCTAAAGCATCGACAAGGTTTCCGTCACTGTCAGGTTTCACAAGTCCTTCATACAGATTGAACAGGATTTCCTCTGTGCCTGATGCCACCGCTTTGTGTGGGTCAAGACTGTCTTCTATATCCTGAGGAATGCCAATCGTAATCGAAGATGTGTTTTCAGCTGCCTTGTCGCCTGAACATGCGCCCAGTGCAACAGTCATTACTGCACACACCAAAGTCAAAAGAATCTTTTTTACTGCTTTTGTCTTCATGTGTCTCTCCTTTTTCAATATGAAATTTTCAGTTTGCGGGTAACGGCTTATTAAATGTGCCTGTTTTCTATTAGAACACACGCGATGAGTCCGTTCCCTCTTACCGCCGAAGTTATTGTATACAATCTTTTGCCAAAATGCAAGGTCTTTGTTAAATTTTTATCTATTTTTCTTTTTCGATAACCTTCTTCAATTCATCCATGAAGGTGTTGATGTCCTTAAACTCTCTGTAAACAGATGCGAAACGCACATATGCAACGGCTTCCAGGTTCTTTAGCTTGTCCATCACCAGTTCTCCGATCACCGCGCTTGGAATTTCCTTTTCTTCCCTGGAAAAAAGCTCTGTTTCCACTTCGTCGATCAGGCGATTGATCTCATTGACACTGACGGGACGCTTGTGACAGGCACGAAGTACGCCTGCTTCAATTTTAGCACGATCATAGGATTCCCGGTTGTTGTCCTTTTTGATCACAATTAACGGAATTGTTTCGATCTTTTCATAAGTGGTAAAACGCTTCTGGCATTCGTCACAGACACGCCGTCTTCTGATGGAATTATTCTCATCGGAAGGTCTGGAGTCAATAACCCTCGTATTCTCATGACCGCAAAATGGACATTTCATATCAGTTCCTCCTTCTGTTGTCACACTCGGTGCAGGCTGCATGCTGCCCCGGGGACGCCGGGTATTCCAGCATCAGTGTACAGATCCTGAACCTTTCCCATAGGTAAAATTATATCGAAAAAACGCGTTCACGTCAACTGCAGCCAGGACGGAACGCGCCGTACGTATCAGATTACTGTGGACAGAGCGAACCGTAACAGGTTTATGGAATCGCAAAATCCAAGCGTTCAGTAACCGAAAATTACGGTACGTCTACGAGAATGATGTCCGGACCGATTTGTTTGATGTCAGGATAGCAGATCACATAGTCGGTATCACAGTTAAAAAGGCTTTTCCAGCGGTTGACACCGGGAACGATGATTTTGATGATGCATCCTGTACATTCGTCAAATTCAAAGTCCGTCACATGTCCCATTCTTCTGCAGTCTCTCAGATTCACAACTTCTTTGCATTTCAGTTCCGAAAACAGCATATAGACTCCGTTTCGCCCATAAGCCGGGCATTATCTTTTTTTGTAACTGCGACACCTGCCATCAACCGGCGAGGCAAAAAGGGCAGCAGCTACTTTTTTTATCATATGCAGCTATGCTGTAAAAGGTTCCTTCTGCGTTTTTCTTTTCAGACAGCTCCGATCATTGACATATAATAATGAAACAGAATCAGATTCGTGTCGTCCTTATAATGTATGCCGTCATTTGAATGAACACCATGCTGCTTTAAATAAGTGTTGCTGTCCAGCCAGATAATCTGCGGAATCAGCTGGGCATGCAGGCGATTATTAAAGTTTGTCACTTTTTCTTCTGTCATGCCATGGCTGTTGGCATAAACAGGATTTACGGATGCATAATAAACAGTTGCTCCTCTGGCACTCCATACTGCAGCCCAGGCATTGATATCTTTCGCATACTGGTCTGCATGAGAAAGATCGTTTACCCCCATATTGATCACAATTTTTGTTCCTTTTCCGATAATCTTATCCGCCTGCGGTATTCCGGTATCATGAAGCCACTCGTATCGACTTCCGTTCTTTGCCACCACGGCGGCAGGACATGCCCCCAGATTTCTCTCTACCGCGTCCTTTAATGTGACCATACGGGAATCTCCGATGAAGACGATTGGCGCCGCCACAGCAGGCTGCTGCGCCAATGCTGCCGCCTGGGCCTGAGCCACTGCCTGAGCCTGGGCTGCTGCCTGAGCCTGGGCTGCCGCCTGGGCCTGAGCCGCTGCCTGAGCCTGGGCCGCTGCCTGAGCCTGGGCCGCTGCCTGAGCCTGGGCCGCTGCCTTGGCCTGGGCTGCGGCCTGCTCTGCTGTCACAAAGGCCGCCGCCTCATATCTGACATAGCCAAGTGTTCCTGCACATTCAATAAAATACCAGCCGGTATCCGTCTGGCCCCAGGCATTCACATACTGCCCCTCTGTTACACTGCCCAGCTTCTGCGCCTGCTTTGTCGGAAGTACATAAACCTGAGCATTTTTATACACATGCATCACCCGCGGGGCACTCCACTGTTCCACCACAAAACCGGGCATCTGAATAAAGGCCGCAGTTACAGCCTCATTCTGCGCAGCTTTTGCCTGCGTTTTTACACTTACTGCCAGCATCACAGCAACAGTCAATGCGAGCAAAAGTTTCCCTGTTTTTTTTAACTTTCTCATATTCTTCTCACTTTCTGCTGCCCTGATGCAGCATTCTCACTTAGAGTCCGATCCTACTTCCCGCCCGCGGGAAATATTCTATTCAATAAACGGGTAAATCCTTCATGAATCAGCCCTGAAATGACAATCGTCAACAAAACAGCCAGGATTCCCTGCCATATTTTATCCATTTCCGTCAGGCTGTTAATGACTCTGTAATATAAAAATGTATGGGTCAAATACAGTTCCAGTGAAATCCGGCCCAAAAACGGCAACATTCTCATACGGTCGGGCAGCATTTTTGCCAGCTGTACCGCAAATAGTGTCCACACGCCGCTTGCCAACACACCATAAACTATTTTGTCCGATGGCGAAGGGGGAATCAGCCGGGCATCCACTCCGCTTTTTACGATTACAAATACAAAAATTGTCAAAATCATCATCTGCAGCCCATACGCATAACCGCACCAGCGCAGCAGCTGCTTTTCATATTGTGCCGCCAATATTCCCAAAACAAACGCAATATTCGACACATACCAGAAATCTGCTCTTCCTATAGTAACCAACCACCAGGAATATAAAAAAACTGCGGCTGTCAGCAAAATGCTTCTGATGTGAACATTTGAAAACAGTTTCCAGATCCCCAGAAACATAATATAAAAAACAAGAATATTCCGGATAAACCAGTAATCATATCCGCTCAGATATTGGTACCAGTCTTTTACACAAGCAAATCCGCCGGCGAATGCTTCCATCAGTCCCACAATCACCAGATAGGGCAGCCAGGTATTTTTCAGCCGTCCCCAGACAAATGAAATCCCCGGCTTTTTTCCTGCCACACTTTTCACAAGCCCATATCCGGATGCGGCCAAAAAGATGTCCACTCCATAAACGCCCAAACGGGTCATTCCGTATTGAAGGCTTTCATTCGGAATAAGCTCGGCAAACCAAACCGCATAATGAGACATGATGACCAAAATAATCCCGATCCCGCGCAATGCCAGCGACTGATTTTTGGTCAAAAAAACATTTCTTTCCTTCATCCCGTCCTCACCACCGCATGAGAGCACACAACTTATAAAACAGCTCAGGATTTCCTCTAAGCAAATTCACGCTGCTGTCTGTATTGACTAAAATCAATGCAAGAAACGCCAAATGCAGCAATACTGCAGCCCTGATCCATATCAGAAAAGCTCTGTATATTTTCTTTTCTTTTGCCCATTTACAAATTCTGAGCAAAACCGGAAAAGCCGCCAGAAACAGGCCGAAGGAAATATCGGCGCTGTAGCGCTGTAAAATGCCGGCTCCGGTGGCATCTGCCATGCAGATAATCAATGCAGCGGCCGCTGTTCCCGCACTGAAGACCCAAAGACCTTTTTGAGAGGATTCTTTTTGCAATATCCGCATTCCAAATACCGGCCAAACCAGCATACTGCAGGCAAAAATACCGCCAAAACAGCTCTCGCTGACCATTTTTCCAAGATAATCCGTAGCGATTTCCGCACTGCGAAGATAAGGGAAATTCGCCTCCAGTCTGGGCAGCTGAAAGAGAAAATACCAGATCCCATATAAAATCCGCTCCACATTAAAGCCTCTGTGCGTCATATCGTTGCTGGTCATACTATAGGTTGCCCCAAAATCAAAGGGAGAACCGAAACGAATCATATTATAGTACATGACTGCAGCGGCAACCATCATGTAAGGCAGTGCCAGACAGGCACACATTTTCATTCCTCTGCGGCCGCCAAGAACCGCCCCCATGGGTTTTTGCACTCCCTGCTCTTTTTTTTCTCTGCAAAGCTCCGCTCCCACAAACAGCAGGGCCGGAAACAAAAAGACCAGAAATTGCGGCCGACATCCGGCCGTCAGTGCCATACATAAAGAGCCCGCCGCAAACAGAAGATTTCTTTTCCTGCCTCTGTTTAAGCCTGCCATATAAGATGCAATTCCTGCAGAGGCAAACATCAGAGACGCAGCGATCGGCACGTGATACAGATCCGGCCGAATCAGCAGATAAAAATAGGAATAACTGCCGCAAAGCATCAGCACACCTATTCCATGCAGAAAAAAGGGGGCCTTCGGAAAATATCGCTTCATCAGCTCGTAAACAAGCCAAGAAGATGCAGCGATGAAGCCGGCAAAATAAACGTATACGGCCCAGTAATTTGGCAGGTCCCGACCTGTAAGCAGATAGTAAGGCAGATACAGCATCAGTTCCGGCACGATTCCGAAATACACGTAATATTTTCCCTCATAATAAGCATAATCTGCCAGATAAGGAATCTGATTGGCCTGTAAATTTATGGTATCATATGGATTATTCACTTCCCGAAGCCGAATATCCCCTTCTCCCACGTCCACTCTGCCCTCAGACAAAGACCGGGCCAGCTCCTGATACTGAGCATGGTGAAGCGCCAGATTTTTCTGACAGGCTGGATTTACCCGTACAAAATAAAAAGCAATCAGCACCAAAGCGGCAGTAAAGACCAATAACACCAGCTTTCTTTTCCGCGTACCGATCCTGTTTTCTGATATAAAAGGCATATGGACAAAAGCACTTTTTTCACGAAATAAGCTGCATAAGCCAAGAAGGGCGGCGATCACAAATACCCGCAGCAGCTGTATGCGAAACGGCATTCTTCCGTTTAAGAAAACCCCATTCACATTACAAACCAGCTCTCCCATTCTTCCGGCAGCAGCATTACCGTCAAAATCAGCGGTTTCCAAACGCAGGTAAAGATTCTTCACTTCGCCGTAAGGATAAATTTTCAGCCAGTTGTTCTCTGTAACACCCCGAAGCAAAACTCTTCCTTCCCCCAGCTGATAAAGATATGTATTTCCCTCATCCTGGGCAAAAACGGTCACTTTGACCAGATATCCTTCCGGAATATCCACATCCAGATGAATGCGATTCACATCACTGTTCAGATCCACAAGCCGAAGCAGCATGGCACCTTCCGGCACATGCAGATAACCGGAGTCATCGACGTAGGTATCCTCTTTTCCTCCCGACAAACTCTCCATCTCTTCCATTGCCACATAATGGTATACTTTCTCAGCCTTTTGCGTCACATCCTCCCATTTTTTTGTCAATGTGCTCCAAAAGGAAAACTGACATACTGTCATTTCAATCAGTAATGCCACAGCAAAAATCATCAAAATCTTCTTTATCAATCCAGGGCGCATTCTGCATTCTCCCATTCCGATTTATTTAAAAAATAAAACCAACCGCATCTGCGTTTATTGTATCCTAAAGCCTGCTGTAATGCAACCAAAATGAAAAGCCCCGCATTCCGATGCGAGGCTTTTCATTTTCTTATGAGGGGGGAGATAGTGAGTTGTTCAACTATCTGATATATATATTATCCAATAAATGTGTGCAAAATATGTACAATTTATAAAAATCTTCTAAAACTTATAAAGTTCAGATGAAAAATTCTTATTTCCTTCATTCTGCACCTGTCACTTTACTCTCCCGTTTCAAAATCTTTAAATGTTCTCCACCCAAACCTGTTCAAACAGTTCTTCCACAAGATCCAGCGGAAGACAGCCGTTCTCCATTGTAGTGGCATGTGCGGAAGAAACGGCAACCGCATGCCGGATCATCCATTCCATGCTTTTCTCACGAAGAGCAGACATCGCAAACGATGCACATGCACTATCACCGCAGCCTACGGTATTGAGCACTTTCACCTTCGGCGCTCTGGCAAAAAGACGTCGATTTCTGCTTAACAGATACATTCCTTTGTCCCCTACGGTAACTGCCACATAAGTAATGCCTTTTTCCAGCAGAATATCCGCTGCTTCGAGAATCTCATCCTGACCGCTGCAGCGGTGTCCTACAAGATACTCCAGCTCCTGCCGATTGGGCTTTACCAGCCAGGGCTTTGCTTCAACTCCGAACTTCAGCGCCTCACCGCTGGCATCCAGAATCACTTTCCTGCCCCACTTTGAAGCAATATCAATTAATTCCGTATAAGTATTCACAGGCAGCCCAGGCGCAATGCTTCCGGACAAAACAACCAACTCACATTTTTTTACCAATTCGGCATACCGTTTCAGAAAACACCGTTGTTCTTCGTCAGAAATCATCGGGCCCGGTTCCAGAATTTCCGTCACATAGCCATTGTCCGCTATAATATTCATGCTGCAGCGGGTATCACCTGCGGTATTCACAAAAGCACATTCCATGCCCAGCTGCTGTATCCGCTCTTCGATCCATCGTCCCGTATAACCGCCCAGAAAACCCGTTGCTGTTACAGAACAGCCATAACAACATAATATTTTACTTACATTGATGCCTTTTCCTCCGGGAATGTTCTCCATTTCGGACATCCGGTTCACATGCCCGGTAATCAACTGGCCTGTCCGATAGGTTTTGTCAATTGCCGGATTCAATGTCACAGTCAGAATCATAAAGTGTCCCCCTTACATAAACTGCTGCAAAACAAGCTGCAGCCTGGTATTTCCCTGATACGTATTTATTCCAGGATAGTATACCACATTCAGTCGGATTCCGGAACCTTTTTGCTCATAAAGTCTCTCCACGGCAATTTTTCCATACTTTTTTTCCACACAGGAATCAAACGCATCTCTGTTTCCAAAATACATCATCTCCCAACACTTATCCTGATCATCCATCACCGTAAAACGAATTGCATTGCCATTTTTTCCAAGCACTCTCGCTGATAGAAAAAGCAGATCCTTCTGAGCAAACACAGGCTTCGCATTCCCCGTTCCAAAGGGCTCGAGAAGCTCCAGTTCTTCCACCAGCGAAAAATTCACATAGGAAACCGGCATCGGCACATCGATATGAACCCGCTCTTCCATATCATCCTCTGTCAGACTGCAAAGATCATTTATCTCTTTTCGAAAAGCCTCCACGTTCTCTTCTTCCATGGACAATCCGGCTGCCATTTTGTGCCCGCCGTATTTTGTAAAATAGTGCCGGCATTTTGTCATTTCCTCATAAATATGATAGCCCTCTATGGAACGCGCGGAACCTTTCACCCCTTCCTCACTGTAGGTCAGAACAAAGGTTGGTTTATAATACCTCTCCCGGATTCTCCCGGCGATTATTCCGGCAATGCTTTCATGACAATCCGGCAGAAATACCACCAGCACGCGATCTTCCTTTAAGCTGCTGTTTTCGATCAGCGCTGCAGCCTCTTCTACAAAACGCTCCGTCATTTCCTTACGGCTGTCATTTAACTGTTTTAAAAAAGCCGCTTTCGGAATCGCCTCTTCTCTGGTTTTGGATTCCAGTAATTCCAGCGCCCTGCCGGCGGTGTCCAGTCTTCCGGACGCATTCAGACAAGGGCCCAGCACAAAACCGATATGAAAAGCTCCCAGCTTCTTTCCCTTCATGGATGGAAGAATTCCGTTTACTTCCATGAGCGCTTTCAGCCCTGCATTTTTACTGTTCTGCATCAGTGCAAGCCCATGTCTCACCAGAATCCGATTCTCGTCCTGCAGCTGCATCACATCACAGATGGTGGCAAAGGCTGCGAATTCCAGCAGTTCATCCAGTACACCGTTTTTCCCCAAAGCCGGCAATCCTTTCTCTTGGAAAAAGCACTGCATCAGTTTAAAAGCCACTACAGCACCGCAGATTTCCTGAAAGGGATATTCACATCCCGGTTGTTTGGGGTCGATGACTGCATCCGCCGGCGGCAGAATGTATTTCCGTCTCGTTTCTCCCGAGTCCTTTGCTATGACTTCTTCATAGGGAATTTCATGATGATCCGTCACCACCACAGTCATTCCCATGGATTTTGCCAGTGCGATCTGATCCTTTGCCGCAATGCCGTTATCACAGGTCACAATGGTGTCCACGCCATCTTTTTGTGCCTCTTCCACCAGATGTTCATTCAGGCCATAGCCATCCTTCATCCGATGCGGAATTGCCGTATCCACAATCGCACCACAATATTCCAGTCCTCTTTTTAAGATAAACGTGGAACAGACACCATCTGCATCATAATCACCGATAATCCGGATTTTCTCCCCGTCCTTTATTTTCTGCTCCAGAATGGCGACAGCCTCTTTCATCCCCTTCAGCAGCCATGGATCATAAAGTTCGTCGATTGTCCCATATAAATACTTTCGGATCTGTTCATCTCCGACGATATCGCGGTTTCTGATAATTCTGGCAAGCACCGGACTGATTCCGAACTCCTGCGCTATTTTATTAAAATCCGCCCGTTTGGCGGCAACAAACCACTTTGCCATCCTTTGCCCCTTCAAAAAATATAGTGTGCTTCATGTACACTTACGTCTGAGCTTAAAAGCCGGGGTCGCTTATCATGCGGCCCCGGCCTGTTTGTTTTACCTGCAATTCTTCAATTTGCGATTATTATGCTTTTTTCTTACCCTTATCTGCAGATTTCTTCACAATTTTGGTTCTCATCAGATACCACATAGCACCTGTCAGGCAAACGGAAGAATATGCACCGCAGACAATACCTACCATCAGAGGAAGTGCAAATTCCTTAATGCTGGATACACCCAGGAAATACAGCGCTGCAACCGTGATAAAGGTAGTCAGTGAAGTGAAAATACTTCTGGTAAGCGTCTGTGTGATACTTTTGTTCACCACATCAACCAAATCGGCCTTGCTTCCCATGAGTTCCAGATTTTCACGAACACGGTCGAAAATAACGATAGTCGCGTTGATGGAATAACCTACAATAGTCAGCATACATGCGATAAAAGTGCTGCCGACAGAAACCTTTGCCACTGCATAGAATGCCAATACAACCAGCACATCATGCAGCAGTGCAAGAACGCTGCTGGCACCGAAACGCAAATCCTTAAAACGGAACCAGATATAAATCAGCATGAATACGGAAGAGACAAGCACAGCCAGAACTGCGCCGGATCTCATTTCGGAACTGATTGTGGAACTGATGGTTTCAGCTATAATCTTCTCTTCATCCACACCGTAATCTTCCATAAGCATGGTATTGAGTTCTTCTCTCTGCTCCACAGTCAGGGATCTGGTCTTGAAAATAACTTCATTGGTTCCCTGAACCTTCTGTGTCTGAACGTTGGGATCCCCACTGATTTCTTCGATTACAGGAACAACGGTCGCATCCAGTTCTTCAATGGTCATATCTTCATTGAAGGTTACATTTGTGGAAGTACCGCCCTTGAATTCCAGGCTGTAATTTAAGATTTCGCCGTTGCTTGATTTGTTGATACCCATAGCAACAAAACCGCCGATAATAATCACACCTGAAATGGCGAAGAAAATTGCTTTTTTGCTCAGGAAATTGACAGGAGTTCTGTCTTCTGTGCGTCCATAGTACTTTTCTTTGGTAAAGCCGATCGCATACAGCGCATTCAGAATCAGTCTGGTCACTACCAATGCGGTAAACATGGACAGCACAATACCGAGTGCCAGTGTCTGTGCGAATCCCTTGATCGTACCGGTACCCATGACACCCAGCACCGCCGCTGAAATCAGAGTGGTGATGTTACCGTCAAAGATTGCGGAAAATGCCTTCTGGAAACCGATCTTGATGGAAGACTTCACAGTCTTGCCGGTTGCAATTTCTTCACGGATACGTGCGAAAATAATAACATTTGCATCAACTGCCATACCGATGGAAAGAATGATACCTGCGATACCGGGCAGTGTCAGTGTGAGATCAAAACCATTTAATAAAAGTACCATCATGGCGGTATACAAACACAGTGCCAGAGAACTTGCCACACCGGGAATCCAGTAAACCGCTATCATAAATACAATCACAATTGCAAGACCGATGGCACCTGCTTTCAAACTTGTCTCAATAGCTGCACTTCCCAGCTGGGCACCAACCACGTTGGAACGCAGCTCCTCCAGTTCCAGCTTCAGACCGCCGATACGGATGGTGGAAGCCAGGATGTCAGCTTCTTCAAAGGAAGACATACCGGTAATGGAAGCCACTCCGTCAGTAATTTCAGACTGAACGGCAGGAGCACTGATGATCTCGTCATCATATACGATGTAAATAATGTCCTTATTAGGATAAGCTGCTTTGGTCGCTTCCGCAAACTTCTCCGTACCTTCCTTCGTAAAGGTCAGCTGTACGACAGCTTCCTGGTTTCCCATACTGTCCTGCTGATAGCCGGCCTGTGCATCAGCTACATCAGTACCGGTTAAAACTGCATTGAAATCCTTGTCATAGAAGGTTAAGGAACCGGGCTTGCCCAGCTCAGTCAGCACTGCATTGGCATCGGACACACCGGGGATTTCAATATTAATACGATTGGAACCTTCCTGATATACCTGGGCTTCTGTGGAATAGCCTTCCACACGTTTCTGCAGCTTGTAAATGGTATCACTCATATCTTCAGCGCTGGGCTCTTCTTCTCCCACCACTTCATAGGTGATACTCACACCACCCGCCAGATCAAGACC
Organism: Lachnospiraceae bacterium; assembly: GCA_017482485.1. Taxonomy (GTDB): domain Bacteria; phylum Bacillota; class Clostridia; order Lachnospirales; family Lachnospiraceae; genus Gallintestinimicrobium. The sequence continues at coordinate 14,443 of JAFUMV010000057.1, read as the reverse complement.
GAGCTTGATGTTGGAAGCGGACCCTGTTTTTCCGCTGTCAAGACCGAACACACATACATAGGTAAATGCGATCAATGCAAGAACAGATACAACCAGGGTAATAATACCTTTCTTCTTGTTCATTGTGATTCTCCTTATTCTTCTTCATCGGCCAGAGCCGCTTTTATCATAATGGCACATTCCACACGTTTCTTCTGCAGTTCACAGCCAAGGTCATAGGCATCGTTGATATTGCCGTGACAATTATAGGAGTTGGCAGCGCAGCCGCCGCTGCAGTAAAACTTTGCAAAACACTTACGGCACTTCTCCTTGGCGTAGACATTGCAGCACTTGAATTCGTCCACAATATCGGTTCTTAAAATGCCATCATCCACATTGCCCAGCAGAAATTTCTCATTGCCGACAAACTGATGACAGGGATAAAAATCGCCCCATGGCGTTACCGCCAGATACTCGGTTCCCGATCCACAGCCGGAAAGCCGCTTCGCCACACAGGGACCGCCGCGTAAATCGATCATGAAATGGAAGAAATTCACGCCCTTACCTTCTTTATGACGCTTTAACAGCTCCACTGCAAGCTTGTCATATTCTTCCAGAAGCTTCGGAATATCCTCCTCCTGCAGCGCATAGGGTTCCTTCGGATCTGCAACCACAGGTTCCACAGAAATCTGCTTAAAGCCTAGATCTGCCAGATGCTTTACATCCTCGGCAAAATCCATATTGTTGCGGGTAAAAGTACCGCGCACATAATAATTCATCTGATCGCGGCTCTCAGCCACCTTCTGAAACTTTGGAACGATCAGGTCATAGCTGCCCTGTCCGCCGCGGAAAGGACGCATTCTGTCATGCACTTCCTTACGTCCGTCAATGCTCAAAACCACATTGCTCATTTCTTTATTGGCAAATTCCAGAATTTCGTCATTTAAAAGCACGCCGTTTGTTGTAAGCGTAAACCGAAACTTTTTGTTGTGAGGCTCTTCCAGGCTTCTGCCATAAGCGACCAGATCCTTCACAACCTGCCAGTTCATCAAAGGCTCACCGCCAAAAAAGTCTACTTCCAAATTCACACGATTGCCCGAATTGGCAACCAGAAAGTCCAGCGCTTTCTTACCCACTTCAAAGCTCATCAGCGCTCTTCTGCCGTGATATTCGCCTTCTTCCGCAAAGCAGTACTGACATGCAAGGTTACAGTCATGGGCGATGTGAAGGCATAATGCTTTCACCACGGTCTGACGATTTTTAAAGCTATCGATATAGGGTTCATAAATATCCTCTGTAAACAGCGCACCGTCTTTTGCAAGCTGCAGTACCTCCGAAACAGCCTCTCTCACCTCTTCATGAGAAAAAGAAAGCTTCTGACAGGCTTCCACAGCTGCTGTAACTGTATCAAGATCACGTATGCCCTCTTTTACAAGCTGTTCTGCCAGAGGAATGACATCATATACGATATCGTCCACAACGTGGATGCTGCCGCTGTTGACATCCATCACAATGTTGTAGCCGTTATTTTTATACTGGTGTATCACAAAAATGTTCTTCCTTTCATAACGCATAATAAGCAGCGATTTTCATCGCTGCTTATAAACCCGATTGATTCGGCTGCTTATTTTGCCTTTTCGCAGCTCTGATTGCCTACTGTACAGGATGTTTTGCATGCAGACTGGCAAGATGTCTGGCATTCACCGCAGCCACCCTTTTTCATGGATTCCTTCAGGTTTCTTGTCGTTAATGTTTTGATGTGCTTCATCTTACATGGCCTCCTTATATTGATCGTCTCTTTGAAAGAGCCGTCCTTTTTCATAACTTCGATCAGTATAACATAAAAAGCTTAACAGGAAAAGTACTTTTTTAAAAAATATAAAGGAAACACCTGATTTCATATCAGTGCGGCAAACCTTTTCCTGTTGTGAAAAAAGGCTCCCGCTAAAAGCGGAAGCCTTTCCTTTCTTTTCTCTCAGCTGTATTTTGTTTTTACATAAAACAGCTCATCACGTATCAGTTAAGCTTTTCTTATGCTTCAACCTTAACGATTTCACGCTTGTTGTAAGAACCACAAGCCTTGCAGACTCTGTGAGGCATCATCAGTGCGCCGCATTTGCTGCATTTCACCAGTGTAGGTGCGCTCATTTTCCAGTTAGCTCTTCTCTTATCTCTTCTGGATTTGGAAGACTTATTCTTAGGACAGATAGACATCGTTACACCTCCTTATTCGCGTTAAAGACATCCATAATTGCCGCCATCCTCGGATCAGGAACGAAAGTATCGCAGCCGCACGCTCCTGTGTTCAAATCCTTACCGCAGACAGGACAAAGTCCCTTGCAGTCTGGTCTGCACAACACCTTCATAGGCCAGCTTGTCATAATCTCATTATCAATCAGGCGATCTATATTCAGTTCATAACCTTCCATGAAAGCGTCCTGCTCTTCCAGCTCTTCGGAAGTTGCCTTATCAGGCGATATCACTTCTCTTTCGATCTGTAAATCAAAGACATGCTCCACTTCACTTAAGCATCTGTCACAGTTGAGCAGCACAGCCAGCTTGACTTTCGCTTCCACAAGCACCTTTTTCGCTGCAATGTTGGTGAGCTTCACCAAAACCGGACTGCATTCCTTAACAGAGAAATGCTCTCCCTCATAAATCAGTTCTGAAACCTCATAAGGGAACTCTTTCGTAACAGTCTTGCCATCGGATGAAAAAACATCTGTTAAATTCACTAACATAGTATACTCCTAACGGTCGGACAAAATCTGCACAGACTTCGTCCACACTCAGTTGATTATACATACATCATCTTCTTTTGTCAAGAAAATATTTAAAATATTTCAGTTTTAGCACACCTGTTCAGCCTTCAATGTTATTCTGGCAAGTCCCGCAGAAATTACCGGCAAATATGGGCATTCTGCATTCCCAGGGTGTATACGGTTTTTTTCTTCTGAAATACTCCAAAACAGCGTATTTTGTCATGTTTTAATGCCTTCAGGGGGCATTTACATTCAAATTTCTCAGAGATACCCCATATTTATATGTTTTTCGGGGTATTTCTGGAGGATTTAGCCCCATATACCCCCGGCTCCGCATTTTGAAAGATTATTTGCATGAAATCAGGGTATTTTCAGTAGTATCGATCGTATATACCCTCCGTGTACAAGGGGCGTGTGTCCCCGCATACACTGAGGGTACCCTGATAGAGTTAAACCGGCCAAACAAAAGGCAAAACTGTTATGTTTTGTATTGAGAACCTCTCTACATCTGCTTTCTTACGATCTTGTATTCATCGTTTAACTGGTAGTAGGGACAGTTGTCGAATGTGCTGCTTAAGAAACGGACCATTTCATCTTCATCCAGGTTCATTTCGCAGATATAGCATTCATAATCGTCATCGTAGACGAAATTGATACATGTTTCGCAGTTTGTCATATTTCTCTCTTTCTGCTGTTTACAGCCATGCAGGGTCAGTGTTCAAAATTTGGAGGCTCTCCGGAATACGCTCTGGGGTATTTCAAAAACAACGACAATTCCCAGGACAATGGCGATGGCCACTTTGACAGCCAGAAATCCGCGGGTTGAGGCTTCGGCCAGCTTGTTGGTCACCAGATAGTAGGCGGTCCAGTAAATTCCGGCGCCGGGTACGAGGGGCAGAATGCCGCTGATCAAAAAAATGGTAACCGGACAGCGCTTTCGCACCGCAAAGAGGCGGGAAAGCAAAATTACAATTACAGTTGCCAAAAAGACCACTGCAGGTTCCGACCAGAACCGCAGATTCTCCCATAAAATCACATAGACGGCCCAGCCCGCACCACCGATCAGTCCGCAGTAAGGATAATATTGTCTGGGCACTCCGAAGATCGCGCCAAACGCGATGGTTCCTACTGCAGCGGCAATCACCTTAATCAACAGATTCAGAAGTATCATAACATGGCACCTCCTGTCAGCTGATGATATATGCTGATCACAAATCCTACGCCGGCGGCAATGGAAAGAAAAACGAGAATGGCATCGATCATGCGCACGGTTCCGGATATATAGTCTCCATCCGCAATATCACGAATTCCGTTTGTAAATGCCAGTCCTGGCACCAGAGGCATGATGCATCCGCTGATCATATGGCTCATATCCATCCCGAAGGGCAGCCTTGCTAAAAGAAGGCTTAAAACGGTGATCAGCATTCCGCCCACAATATTTTCCACAATTTTTGAAAAATGTTTTCCCAGCATCAGCACATAGGTATAAAGAACCAGACCGATTCCGAAGGTCGCAATACAGTCCTGCAGGGAACCACCGAACATCAGGCAAAAGCAGCTGCTTCCAAGCCCTGCCATAAACACCTGGGTCCCTTTTCTTTTTCCGGGCTGAACTTTAATCTGCCGCAGCCGCTCCCGAATCTGAGAAATATCATATTTTCCTTCTTCAATTTCTCTGGACAGCTGATTGACGGCCGCCACCCGATGAAGCTGTGCTCCCTTTACCGGAATATGCTTTACCCTTGCAAACCGTTTTTCTGTTTCATTTCCCGCTGTCAGGAAAATACCGTTGCTCAAAACAAAGGCGTTTTCCGACTCCACACCGAAATGCCTGCAGATCCGGTCTATCGTTTCCTCCACTCTGGATATTTCCGCTCCGTTTTCCAGCAGTATGTGACCCGCTTCCATGGCCACATCCAATACCTCTCTCTGGTCCATGCCAAACCTCCGTACAAACGTAAAGGCCATCGCAAAGAAATTTGCGACAGCCTTTGCTTTCTTATATTTTACATGGTTTCCAGAATTTTTTCTACACTGACAAGTTTTACACAGAGAATAAATAATTCTGTTGCCTGTACCAGCTCTTCCAACGGAGGGAAGGAGGGTGCAATACGAATGTTGGAATCATGAGGATCCTTGCCGTAAGGATAGGTTGCTCCGGCATTCGTCATCACAACACCAGCCTCTTTTGCCTTAGCTACAATTGCCTTTGCACAGCCTTCCAACGCATCAAATGAAATAAAATAACCGCCGTTCGGCTTTGTCCAGGTGCCGATCTTTAGACCTTCCAGCTCCTGATCCAGCATGTTGAGCACTGCCTCAAACTTGGGACGCATAATCGCCGCATGCTTCTTCATCTGCACTTCAATTCCGTGCATATTCTTAAAATAACGCACATGGCGAAGCTGATTGAGCTTATCATGACCGATGGTCTGTACGGTCAGCTGCTTTCTGATATCATCCAGATTTGCCTTGGATGCAGCAACTGCAGCAACACCGGAACCGGGGAACGTGATTTTGCTGGTGGAAACAAACTTGTATACCATATCGGGATTTCCTGCCACTTCACATTCATGCAGAAGCTCAAGAATCACATCCTGTCTGTCTTCATAAAGATGATGCACATTATAAGCGTTATCCCAGAAAATACGAAAATCAGGCGCTGCAGGCTTTAAACGTGCAAAACGGCGAACAGTTTCATCGGAATAGGTATATCCCTGAGGGTTGGAATACTTGGGCACACACCAGATACCCTTGATGGAAGCATCTTCGCTGACAAGCTTCTCAACCATATCCATATCGGGACCTTCCGGAGTCATAGGCACATTGATCATTTCAATGCCGAAAAACTCTGTGATCTTAAAATGTCTGTCATATCCGGGAACGGGACATAAAAATTTCACCTGTCCCTGTCTGCACCAGGGTGTATAGCCTAAAACACCATGGCTGAACGCATGTGCCAGAACATCAAACATTACGTTTAAGCTGGAGTTGCCGTAAATAATAATCTGATCAGCGGGGACTTCGTTTAATTCACCCAGCAGTCTCTTTGCTTCCGGAATACCGTCCATCACACCATAGTTACGGCAGTCAATGCCTGCCTCACATCTCAAATCGGTAAAGCTGTCCAGGACATCCATCATTCCCATGGAAAGATCCAGCTGCTCTGCGCTGGGCTTACCGCGGGACATATCAAGCTTTAACCCCCTGCCCTGGAATTCTTTATAAGCTGCTTCCAGTTCGTCTTTTAACTGCAGCAATTCTTCCTTACTTCTGTCTTTGTAAGCTACCATAATTTTCTCCTCTCCTCATGCAGCACCTGGACGCGCGAACGTCTCAGACGCTGTACCGCTCTGCCATGTGAAAGCGCTTTATTAACAGAAAAGCGACATGATATGATATCAGCCGCTTCCCCCATGTTGAAAAGCTGGAAAAGGGACTCGAACCCTCGACCTACTGATTACGAATCAGTTGCGCTACCGACTGCGCTATTCCAGCAAAAATCTCAACAATGGATATTATAATGGTTTCCTTACCATTTGGCAAGAAAAAATTTCACTTCTTTTTATTTTTTAACAAAAGTTCGCTGCTGTTCTTTTTATTAATCCTGAACGACATGCACATCCAGCTGATTATAGGGAATCTCCACACCGGCCTCATCGAAAGCATATTTGATCGCTTCCAGCATTTCGCATTTGGCCGACCACCAGTCTTCCTTTTTGGTCCAAAAATGAACGCCCAGTTGAATGCTGCTTTCCCCATAGCTGTCCACAAAAACAGAAATCCCCCGTTCTTTGAGCACTTTGGGATTTTCCTGAGCCAGTTTTTCTATCACCTGTCTCGCCAGACGAATATCGGATTTGTAAGATATTCCGACAGACAGCTCCACTCTGCGCTCCGGATTGTCAGTCACATTTGTCAGACTGCAATTTGCCAGCGTTCCGTTGGGAATCAGAATCACTTTATTGTCGTAGGTCATGAGCTTTGTATAGAAAATGGAAATTTCCTGTACCACGCCCTGATTCTTATAAGTGTCCTCAATGATAAAATCTCCCACTTTAAAAGGCTTCAATGTAAGAATCAGGATGCCGCCGATACAGTTGCTCAAGCTGCCCTGAACCGCAAGACCTACGGTAACGCCCACAGAGCCCAGAACCGTGGCGATGCTTGTCGCCTGCAGTCCGAACAGCTGAAGAATCATAAAAATCAGGACCACATATAAAACAGCTTTGGCGCAGGAATCCAGAAACTGTACAGCTTCTTTGGAGGCGCTGAATTTCTCCAGCGCCCTTTTCATTAAATTACGAATAAAAGCGATCACGCGTGTACCGACAGCAAACAAAACCATTGCCATCATCACACGAATTCCCATAGAAAAAATCCTGTCAGGCAGTTCATCCAGATATCGCTGCAGCACACCGATCTGCTGCTCCATATCCTCAACTGCAGCCTGCACATCTCCCTCAGCCGTCAACAACGCATATGTCAGGATGGTCATTCTTTCTTCTTTCCTTTCTTGGCAGCTGTTGTTTTCGCTGCTTTTTGTTTTGCAGGAGCATTTTCCTGCGCTGCTGCAATATTCTCAGCTGATTTCTGCTCATCCGCCAGCTGTTTTTTTGTATTCTCTTCCGCCGGCTGCTCTTCTGCTGTAGCTTCCTCTGACGCTTTTTTCTTTGCTCTGGTCACCCTCACCGGTTTTTCCACTTCTGTTCCGGCGGCGATTGCTTCATCTGCTTTTTCCACCTTCTCAGAGAGCTTGTCTTTTAAGGATTTCTTCGTGCCGCCTTTCTTCTTTGGCTTTTTGACAGCTTCCGCCTCAGCTTTCTTTTTCGCTTCTCCCTCTTTTGCCTTCTGAACGGCGAGCTTTTCTTCTTCCGTATACGGGATGTAAGAGAATACACTCACGGACAGCGGAGCCTGTCTGATCTTGATGGAATATTCTCTGCCGTCACATTCTGCTTCGGCCGCTTCTATTACGGCTGTATTGACGCGTCCTTCCCCGTTGAAAACCTTTGCGTCAGAGTTTAAGATTTCTTCATATTTTCCGGCAAAAGGCACGCCGACCTGATAGCTCTCACGATCTACATTGGCAAAGTTAACACATACCAAAAGGGTATCCTCTTCTTTTTCACCCTTTCTGATATAGGACAGGTTGCAGTCACTGGAGTTGATGCAGTTGATCCACTCAAATCCATCCCAGCTGGTATCCTTCAAATACATTGCAGGCTTCGTGCAGTACAGTTCATTCAGCTTTTTCACAAATTTCTGCACACCCTTGTGTTTATCCGCATCCAGAAGTTCCCACTCCACGCTGCGATTTTCATTCCACTCATCATATTCTGCGATGTCCTGTCCCATAAACAGAAGCTTCTTGCCGGGATGTGTCATCATGTAACCATAACTTGCTTTTAAATTTGCGAATTTATCCCCATCTTCTCCGGGCATCTTACCCAGAATGGAAGCCTTCCCATGAACCACTTCATCGTGAGACAGCACCAGCATGAAATGCTCGCTGTAAGCATATACCATGGAGAAAGTGATTTCATTGTGATGATAGGATCTGAAATAAGGGTCATTGCGGATATAATTTAAAAAATCATTCATCCATCCCATATTCCATTTCAGGGTAAAGCCCAGTCCCTCATCATTTAAGTCTCCGGTAATCTTGGGCCATGCAGTGGATTCTTCCGCAATGGAAATCGCGCCTTTTCCTCTTTTTGCTATCATGCTGTTGACATGTTTTAAAAATTCTACAGCTTCCAGATTCTCGTTGCCGCCATACATATTGGCAACCCATTCGCCGTCATTTTTTCCATAGTCCAGATAAAGCATGGAAGCTACGGCATCCATACGGATACCGTCTGCGTGGAACTGCTCAATCCAGTACAGAGCATTTGCGATCAGATAGTTGCGCACCTGAGGTCTGCCATAGTTATAAATCAAAGTGCCCCAATGCGGATGTGCCCCCTGTCTGGGATCCTTATGTTCATACAGACAGGTTCCGTCGAAGTTGGAAAGACCGTGCGCATCTCTGGGAAAATGAGCAGGCACCCAGTCTAAAATCACGCCGATTTTTGCTTTATGCAGTTCATTTACAAAATACATGAAATCTTCAGGTGTTCCATACCGGGAGGTAGGTGAATAATAACCGATTACCTGATATCCCCAGGAACCATCAAAAGGATGCTCCATGATGGGCATCAGCTCCACATGAGTATATCCCATTTCTTTAATATAGGAAATTACCTTCGGTGCCAGCTCTCTGTAATTATAATAAATTCTGCCGTCATCAGGCTTTGCAAAGGAGCCCAGATACATTTCGTAAACACTGATGGGCTCTTCCTCAAAGTTTTTCTTTTCTCTTTCAGCAATCCAGTTTTCATCTTCCCAGGAAAATCCATCGATGCTGCGCACTACGGATGCAGTATCCGGACGCATCTGAGAGCCGAATGCATAAGGGTCAGCCTTTAAATAGGTCAGACCGCCTTTTGCTTTCAACTCAAATTTATAGTTGGATCCCTCTGTCACACCCGGAATGAAAATTTCAAAAATGCCGGAATCCCAGAGCCTGCGCATCTGATGAATTCTGCCGTCCCAGTTATTGAAATCACCCACAACAGAAACACGCATGGCATTGGGCGCCCATACTGCGAAATGAACGCCGTCCACACCGTCAATGCTCATTAAATGTGCACCCAGGATTCTGTATGCTTCATAATGAATGCCCGCCCCAAACTTTGCAGTATCTTCCTGTGTGATCACAGGTTCAAACCGATATGGATCCTCCGCCCAAATTACGGTGCCATCCGGATAAGTTATACGATAAGAATAGGCGCCAATTACTGCTGCAGGTACAAGCACTGCGAAATAACCGGCTTCATCTGCCCTATCCATATCATATTCACTCGCATCCGCCAAAACCAGCTTTACAGCCTGTGCATCAGGAAAAAATGCCTGCACAAGCGTTTCACCGCCTTCCGCATGAGGCCCCAACAGTCTGTGCGGATTATCCGCCTCAGAATAGATGATGGACTCAATCTCGGACCAGTTCATCAGTCTGTACACTCTCTCATTCATAACAAAACCTCCTGTTTTCATACCTATATATTATTCCGGTATTCTGACGCGCTTTAGCCTGATGCTGCGGTCTTAGGCCGAATTACTTCCGCCCATGACAGACCGCCGTTAAAGTACATCCTTATACTTCCAGACTGTGTATGAACAGTCCGCTTCTTAACTTCGGTTCAAACCAGGTGGATTTTGGCGGCATCAGTTTTCCTGCATCCGCCACCGCCAGAAGCTCCGCCATTGAGGTTGGATGCATCCAGAAAGCGGCACCTCCCTGAGCATTTACCCTTTCAATCAATTCTTTCGTCCCCCTGATTCCTCCGACAAAGGCAATTCTTTTGTCCCGACGGGGATCTTTGATTCCAAACACCGGTTCCAGCACATATTTCTGCAAAAGTGACACATCCAGCCCTTCCACCGGATCTGCGGACATATATTCTTCCTTTAGATAAAGTGTGTACCAGCCGCTCTTTACATACATGCCTATCAAACCTTTTTTCTTCGGTTCTGCCAGATCATCACCTGAAAATTCCACATCGAAGTATTTTCCGATTTTTGAAAGCAGCTGTTTTTCGGTCAGACCGTTAAAGTCCCTCACCACCCGGTTATAATCCATGATCTTAAGCTCATCATCCGGAAACACTACCGACAATATGTAATTCCAGGGTTCCTCTTCGCAATATCCGGGATTATCTTTTCTCATCTGAAGGGCATAGGCTGCAGCCGCCGCACATCGATGATGTCCATCCGCAATGTAAAGATCTTTGACAGCGCCAAAAGCTTCCTGCAGCTTTCTGCTCAGACTTTCATCGGAAATCTTAAATCCCCGGTATAGTATCCCCGTAAAATCTGCTCTTTCAATCTGGCACCTGCTGCCGCATAAATGTCCTCTCCTTTTCCTGCAATAATTTCTGGTCTGTCAATTGCAAGAAAGGACAAAGACTCTTTTGCAGTTTCAGCTTTCGCTTCTTCCAGTGAAAAAACATCGTAAGGCAGGGCGGCTGTTTTTTCCGCATACCCCTCTGCCGGACGAATGGCTCGGAATGTTTTAAGATCTGCCATATCGACTCCCTCCGATATTGGTAAAAATTACTATTTTTTTCTTTTTTCATTACATTCTATTTTACATTTTGACAGACTAATACGCAAGTGTTAAAATAACCTATACCATTGAAAATAAGTTAAGAAAAGAGGTAGATACTGATATGGCACTGACAAATGAAGACAAAGCTTTTTTAGACCGCATCACAAGCTATGCAAATGAAAAGATGCCGGATCTTGACCCACAGAAAACCCATGTTTCCGTACAGCTGGAAACACTCAAGCCCATGTTTGAGCAGATTGCCAAAGAACAGGGGGTTGCCGTGGAAGATATTTTCATCAAATACATGGACCTTGCCAACGAGGCATTTATCGCCAGCGACAAGAAACTCAAAGATGCTGTAGGTGAACGTCTGGATGATGGCAGCATTTTCAGATTCGGTTAATTTTTTCTTATTTTCTGAGCAAAAAACACTCCTCCTGCATATCCTAAGGATAGAAAGGAGGAGATTTTTTATGTCTTTTAATCCATTTTCCGAAAAATGCGTCCCTATAGACGAAACGTTCATGAACTGGAATACCATGTATCCCAGAGCCTATCGAAAGGAAACCACGGATCCTTACACCAAATGCCGCATCGTACTGATGAACGGCACCGAATTTGAAGCCATGTGGTTTACCCGCCATTTTTCCCGGCACTGCTGCGATAACGATCTGCGCCGGGAGCTTGCCATGCTTCGCCGTATAGAACAGCAGCAGCAAAAACGAATCAGCTGCCTGAAGCCCAAAGACGAAACCATTCTGGAGCACACCATCACCTATGAACAGCTGGCCGTGGACTTAACCAGCGTTCTGGCAAAAATGGAAACTGACTGTAATGTGATCAATGCCCTGAATGCAGCACTTCTGGAGGATTTTGATCATCTGTACCGCTATTCCAATCTGCTGCATCTGGAATATGGTGTTTATCCCGAAAAGCTGGTAGGCGGCTACACGGAAATCACGCCCGGGCGTCCCACCATAAGCGAGCACCGCTATCCCAAAGACAGCATTTTAAAAGATATCAACAACCACACCGCCTCTCTTCAGACAAAACTGAATGTGAATATCATCACCGCCGCCGAACAGCAGACCATGAATTATTACATGAACGTGGCCAGTCTTTATAACGTTTCCGACATTGGCCGCCGGATGTATCAGGAAATCGGCATGATTGAGGAGCAGCATGTCAGCCAGTATGAAAGCCTCATCGATACGAAAGCGACCTGGCTGGAAAGCCTTCTGATGCATGAATACACGGAATGTTATCTGTACTATTCCTGCATGATGACGGAATGTGATCCCTATATCCGCAATATCTGGGAAGAATGCCTGCAGCAGGAAATCTCTCATCTGCACAAGGCCAAGGAATTGCTCTGGAAGTATGAAAAGAAGGAGCCTCAGGAGGTCATCGGCTGTGAAGGAGACTTCCCGTCTGTATTAAAGCTTGGCCCCAATATCAATTACGTTCGTAAGGTTTTGGAAACCACCGTTGGCAATACCCATGACGGGGAATGTATCGTTCCGCTGGGTGCACTCGATAAGGATCATCCTTTCTTCGCCTACCAGAAGACCGTCAATACACCGCTCGACAGCGTTTCCACCCACAACATCATCGATCGCCATATCCGCTGCTACGGCATCGATTATCGCTATGAAGTCGGACCCAACCCCGTTGAACTTCTGCAAAATCGTTCCTGTGACAATACTACCCTGGCCCGTGTTCAGAATGATACACCAGAACATTTAAGCCGCTGCGGCACTACGGAAGATGACTGTCGCTGCAACTTGGGGCGGATAAAAGACTGAGCCTCCTCTCCTGCTGCGCGCCATTTCAACGATTCACAAATGCGGATGAAAACACGCCCCAACCGTGCTATTTGCCCGGTTTAGGGCGTGTTTTCATCTGTCCACGAAGGGTAGGGCCAAAAAAGTATCTGTTATGAATAATTTTACTTGCGAAACAGCGCATTACATGACATAATGGTGCCTGCGTATAAAATATTTTATGAATGCCGCCGTCCTTCTGGCGGCGGAATGGAGATTTTATGAAAGAAAAAAGAAGCAGTTTTTCAAACAGAATCGGCTTCGTTTTGGCCGCTGCCGGTTCTGCTGTGGGACTCGGAAACCTCTGGCGTTTCCCCTATCTGGCTGCCAAATATGGGGGAGGAATCTTCCTTCTGATCTATATCGTTCTGGCAGTCACTTTCGGTTTTGCGCTCATGACCACCGAGATTGCCATCGGCCGCAAAACCCGGCTTTCCTGTATCAATGCATACGGAGCCCTGCATAAGAAATTCGCCTTTCTCGGACCGCTTTCTGCCATTATTCCGATTTTGATCATTCCTTATTATTGTGTTATCGGCGGATGGGTCATCAAATATCTTTTCGAATATGTGATCGGAAATGGCGCAGCGCTGGCGGATGATGCATATTTCACCAACTTTATTACCGCTGCCAATTCCGGGATTACCGGCAATCCCATGACATGGTTTGTCCTGTTCGTGCTTTTGACAGCACTGGTTGTTCTTTTTGGTGTGGAAAAAGGAATTGAGAAGGTCAGCAAATTCATGATGCCTCTGCTGATCCTCCTTTCTGCAGTCATTGCCATTTACGCCCTGACCCTCCCGGGATCCATGGAGGGACTGAAGTTTTATCTGCTTCCCGACTTTTCAAAATTTTCGGTATCAACCGTTCTGGGCGCCATGGGACAGTTGTTTTACTCCATGTCACTTGCAATGGGTATTATGATAACCTATGGTTCATACTTAAAGGATGACGATGATCTTGAAAAATCCGTAACACAGATAGAACTTTTTGATACCGGCGTTGCCCTTCTGGCCGGACTGATGATCATTCCCCCGGTTGTCGCCTTTAACGGCGGTGACGCTTCCGGCATATCCGCCGGTCCCGGACTGATGTTTGGCGTGCTTCCTAAAGTATTTGAATCCATGGGCTTTAGTTCTCTCATCGGTATTGCATTTTTCCTGTTGGTATTTTTTGCAGCGCTGACCTCTTCCATTTCCCTGATGGAAACCTTCCTCTCCATTATACGGGACAAGCTGCACATTAACCGCACTCTTGCCATCGCGCTGATCGTATTATTCACAATCGCCCTCGGCAGCCTTTCCTGCCTCGGCTACGGTCCGCTTTCCGATGTCACCATTCTGGGAATGGCATTTTTGGACTTTTTCGACTTCTTCACGAACTCTCTGTTGATGCCGATCGTCGCCTTTTTCACATGCATTCTGATCGGACACGTGTTAAGTCCTGACGTGATTATCGAAGAAACAACCAAATCCGGACATGCTTTCCGGCGCCGGAAGCTGCTTTCCGCAATGATGCGCTGGGTTGCTCCCGCAATTGTGCTCGCAATCCTGCTGGGAGAGCTCGCCAAGTATTTCGGGCTGTTAAGTATTTAAAAATAATGCGCGTTTTACGCGCACTTCGCGTCGAGCGCGGTCGCGTAAGCGACATATTTCGCCGCGCGCGAGTACGCATCCCCGCGGAGCGGCTTTTTTATGCCATAGGAAGTCCGGAGGACTTTCCTATGG